>JAZUMI010000066.1:0-8683 GCA_045603505.1 Acutalibacteraceae bacterium | reverse complement strand
GTGAAGCCTAAAACTCCCGAATAGGTATAGAAAGAAACTATTATTGTTATCATTCCGCAAAGGACCGCCGATAAAAGACTCGGTAAAAAGTTTTGATACGGTTTTTTCCTAACAAAATACTCTGCCACCGAATATATCACTGCAGGATAAAACAAAAGTTTTAAATGCTCAAAAATACTTTCGTTAATCGGGAAAAACCAACCGATAATTCTGTTTTCGCCCGTCCACTCATATATAAAATGACCGAGTGTTCCAAGTGCGCCTATAATCAAAAATTTTAAAACTGCACCGCTCATAATCAACACCTCTCAAATAATATATGTGTAAGAAAACAATTAATGCTAAATTATCTGTTGAAATTTTTTGAAAATTATGGTATACTAAAACATAATTTTTATTTCAAGGAGGCGAAAGAAGTGAGTGCTACAAACATTGTTATCCTTGCGGCCATAATTATTTACCTTATTGGAATGGTTGTAATTGGAGCTCTTCTTTCAAACAAAAACAAAAATTCCGATGATTTCTATTTAGGCGGAAGGAAGTTAGGCCCACTCGTTACCGCTATGAGTGCCGAGGCATCGGATATGAGCGGTTGGCTTCTTATGGGTCTTCCTGCGGTTGCTCTTATGGGCGGTCTTGCAGAGGCTTCTTGGACCGCTATCGGACTTGCTATTGGTACATATATTAACTGGCTTTTGGTTGCTAAAAAACTCCGTGTTTACACAAGCCGTTTAAACACCTTCACACTTCCCGATTTCTTTAGTAAGCGTTTTGGCGATAATGCTAACATTATTTCGACCATTGCCGCCATTGTAATCATCGTGTTCTTTATTCCTTACACCGCTTCGGGCTTTGCCGCTTGCGGAAAGCTCTTTGCTTCACTTTTCGGCATGGAATATACAACCGCTATGATAATGAGTGCTATCGTTATCATCGTTTATTGCACACTTGGTGGTTTCCTTGCCGCTTCAACAACCGACTTTATTCAGAGTATTGTTATGACTATTGCTCTCTTCGTTGTTGTTGGCTTTGGTGAAGGACTTGTTCACGGCTTCGGCAATGTCTTCTCAAATGTTGCTTCGCTTGACGGTTATTTAGACCTATTCAGAGGTCACAGCGTTGCCGCAGGACAGGCTACAAGCTACGGTGCTCTTCCCGTTGCATCAACACTTGCTTGGGGTCTTGGTTACTTCGGTATGCCTCACATTCTTCTTCGCTTTATGGCTATTGAGGATGAAAACAAATTAAAGCTCTCTCGTAGAGTTGCAAGTGTTTGGGTTGTAATTTCAATGGCAGTTGCAGTTGTTATCGGTGTTGTTGGTTATAGCCTTATGCAAAAGGGCATTGTTCCTACATACGAAAGTGCAACCGCTGCCGAAACAATTATTGTTGATATCTCTAAATATTTGAGCAAGTTTGGCTTTATCCCTGCTTTCACCGCAGGTATCATCCTTGCAGGTATTTTAGCATCTACTATGTCTACCGCCGATTCTCAGCTTTTAGCTGCGGCTTCATCGGTTTCACAAAACATTGTTCAAGGAACACTTAAAATCAAGCTCACCGAAAAGAAATCACTTTTACTCGCAAGAATTTCGGTTGTTGTTATTTCTATAATCGCTATCTTCTTGGCTCTTGATAGCAACAGCTCTGTTTTCCAAATCGTTTCATTTGCCTGGGCAGGCTTCGGTGCGGCGTTCGGTCCTGTTGTTCTCTTCGGACTTTTCTGGAAGCGCACAACCAAGTGGGGTGCTCTTGCAGGTATGATTTCGGGCGGTGCAGTAGTATTTATTTGGAAGTTCTTAGTTCGTGCTTCGTTCCCCGGAACCTGGCTTGACTTCTACGAGCTTCTCCCTGCATTCGTTATCGCTTGTATTGCAATTCTTGTTGTAAGCCTTCTCACCAAGGCTCCCGAAAAGGAAGTTACCGATATTTTTGATGAAGTTACAGCAAAATAATTATTATCTATATAAACGGAGGTTTAAATTATGTTAGTTACTATGAATGAAGTATTACCGCAGGCTAAAAAAGGCCACTATGCCGTTGGTTTGTTTAATGCGGTAACATTAGAGTTGGCACAGGGCATTATCGCAGCTGCCGAGCAAACAGGCTCCCCTGTTATTTTCGGTACTGCCGAAGTTCTTTTACCATACAACTCTCTTGAAGATTTGGCTATGATTTTAATTCCTATGGCTAAGAGAGCTAAGGTGCCGGTTGTTGTTCACCTTGACCACGGCTTGCATAAGGAAATCTGCCTTAAAGCATTAAAGCTCGGCTTCTCTTCAATTATGTATGACTGTTCAACCGATACCTACGAAAACAACTGTGCTCGTGTTAAGGAAATGGCAGATATTGCTCACTCCTACGGTGCATCTATCGAGGGTGAAATCGGTCACGTTGGCGGAGCCGAGGGTGCCGCTACCGCTGAACAGCAGAGCGATGCTTCGAAGTTCTATACCACTCCCGAAGAGGCAAAGGATTTCGTTGAGCGCACAGGTGTTGATGCTCTTGCTATCGCAGTTGGTACCGCTCACGGTGCATACAAGCTTCCTCCGAAGCTCGACTTTGACCGTATTAAGACCATCGCTAACACCGTTTCAACTCCTCTTGTTTTGCACGGCGGCTCGGGTCTTACCGATGAAGATTTCCGCAAGTGTATTGAAATGGGAATTTCAAAGGTTAACATCTTTACCGATATAAACATTGCGGCTGTTTCGGCAGCATTCGCTCACTTTACCGATATGGGCAAGGGTATTATCGACCTTCTCCCCTCTATTCGTGAAGCTATCGTAGCATCGGTTAAAGAAAAGATGCAGCTCTTCGGTTGCTGCGGCAAGGCAGGCAGCATTGCTAATCCTTCCGGCATCAACGATGAAGCACTCATCAGAACTATCGTTGAAGAAGTTCTTCGCAAGTATAATAAGTAAAAATAAAAAGCCTGAAGTTGAACTTCAGGCTTTTTTATTTTATGTTTGAGAATAGTTTTTCGGCAAACCAAACCTTTTCCACTTGGAACTCTTTTCCGTTAAGGTAATTGAGAATTCCTGCGTCCGTTTCGAATGTGAATTTTAACTTATATGAATAAAGTGCCTGCTTATCAAAACCAAGCTTTTTATCGGCGGCGAGCTTGCCATACTTTCCGTCACCGAGAAGTGCGTGACCGATAGATGCCATGTGTGCTCTTATTTGATGAGTTCTTCCCGTTAGAAGTTCTATCTCCAAAAGGGATAGGTTATCTCGACTTGCAAGAACTCTGTATGCCGTTTTAATAGTAAGATTATCATCGGTCTTTTTATTTTGCAAATAAACCTTGTTTTTCTCCTCGTTCTTTTGAAGGTAGCCGATTAGGGTATCCTCTTTCTTTTTAGGTGTGCCGTGAACAATGGTTAGGTATCTTTTATCAATTTCCCTTGACTTTATTTTATCACACAAAATACGAAGTGCCTCGGCATTCTTTGCGGCGATTACTATGCCGCCTGTGTTACGGTCTATTCGGTTTGCAAGGGCAGGCTTAAAGCTGTTTTCTTCTTCGGGGTTATACTCCCCTTTTTCATAAAGATACCTTTGAATTCTTGCAACAAGTGTATCGCCATACTCGTTTTTATCGGGGTGGCATAAAAGCCCCTGTTTTTTATCGGCAAGTAAAATATTTTCATCCTCATAAACAATCGTTATTTTATCCGATGCCGATAGAAAATCATATTTCGGTGCTTTTTTCTCGAAAAACTCATCATTTATATAAGCATCAACAATATCGCCCTCTTGAAGCCTTGTGCTAATCTCGGCACGTTTTGAATTAACCTTAATTCTCTTTGTACGGATATATTTATACATTAGCGCAGTAGGCAACATAGGGCAGCACTTTGTTATGAATTTATCGAGCCTTTGTCCCTTATCGTTTGGTCGAATAGTAAAACTTTTCATATTTTCTCCTAAATAGTGTTTGAAATTGTATAGTTATGTAGTATAATATATTTGTACAATATATAAACAAGGTGATTTTTTGGCAGATAATTTACATAAAGGACACAGAGAACGTCTTAAAAACCGTTTACTTAAACAGGGTATAGATGAACACACCCCTCCGCACGAGGTTTTAGAGGCCATTCTCTTTTACTGCATCCCCAGAATAGATACTAACGAACTCGCCCATGAGTTGATTCGCCGCTTTGGTTCTCTCTCGGGCGTTATTGATGCACCTGCCGAAGAACTTATGAAAGTAAAGGGGATAAGCAAGAGTTCTGTGGCATTTTTAAAACTTCTTGTCCCAATTTGCAGAGCATATACAATTGATAAAGCTAAATCACCTAAATCTTTTGCAAATCCTGATGAACTCGGCAACTATCTTCTTAATAAACACCTCGGCGTTACAAGGGAGGTTTTCTCTCTTCTTTCGCTTGACGCTAAAGGAACCTTTCTCGGTTTTGATGTTATCAGTGAGGGCAGTGCTACCGAAGTTCCCGTTTGTGTGAGAAACCTTGTAGAGGCAGCGCTCAAACGCGGTGCCTATGGAGCCGTTATCTGCCACAATCATCCCGGCGGTTTTGCTCTCCCTAGCGCAGACGATGTTGCTTTTACAATGCAAGTAGCCGACAGCTTTCGCAGTGTTGGTATTTTATTGTTAGACCATGTGATTGTTGATGACAATGATTATGTTTCACTTCGGCGCTCTGCACGGTTTGCGGAAATTTTTAAGAAATAATTCTATATCCTATTCCGTTTTCGGTAAAAATATATTTTTTATTGTTTTTTTCAAGTTTCTTTCGAATATTGGCAACATTAACCCTTAAAATACCTGTTCCGTCAGATATCTGCGGTCCCCAAACCGATTCCATAATAAAATCATAGGGAAGTACCCTATCAGGATAACGGCAGAGGAGTTCTAAAATCATAAACTCGTTTTTGGTTAAGTTTATTTTCTCGTTATCAACCGTTACTCTTCGCAGTTTGAAATCTACGCAAAGGCCTCCTGCACAGTAGCTTTCTTCGGGGTTCATACCCCTTGCTTCGTTAAGTTCATTTATATTTCTAAGTTGCACCCTTATACGCGCAAGAACTTCTGCGTGTGTAAGGGGTTTTTCTATATAGTCATCGGCACCCGCATCAAGAATTTCTATGCTTTTTTTCTCGGGCATAGCAATCGAAACCACTATTATCCTCTGTTTTCCCCATTCCTTGACCCTTTTTATAAAGGCGAGGGTTTTTCGGAAATCAAGGTCGGGATTAATAATGACGATATCGGGCGAGCGACCAAGTAACAGATTATAACCCTCATCGGTATTATCTGTACCAATTACCTCATATCCGCCTGCCGTAACAATGTTTTCGAGCAGACTTCTGCTTTTCTTCTCGCCATCTATTATAATTATTCTATTTTTCATCTGCTCACCCCTTAATTTTATAAACTTTACATTACATATTATATGATAATGTTAAGAAACTGTCAAGAAAATGAAACCATAATAAATTATTTAACCTTTCTTAACAAATATAAGCCTTTTTTGTATTAAAATAATCGTATGAAAGGATGATATTAATGAATTTCAGATATAGATTTATGCAGTTTATGAGTGGAAGATACGGTGTGGATACACTTTTTTATGCCCTTTTCATCGTTGCCGCCGCTCTTGCTTTTTTAAATATATTTTTGCACATTTGGGTTTTGCAGTTAATCGTTTACGGCCTTTGTTTTTATGCTCTATTCAGGTATCTTTCGAGAAACACCTATGCACGTGCCGCCGAGAACCGCAAATTCAGTGAATTTTTGAACAAACTAAAACGGAATAGCGAAATTGCAAGGCAACGAAAAGCAGACCTCTACCACGTTTACCGCAAGTGTCCGAATTGCCGAGCAGTCTTAAGACTTCCTCGCCGAGTGGGTAAGCATACAACGGTTTGCCCTAAATGTTCACACGAGTTTTCTGTTAAGGTGCGAAAATAGGCGGTATTGACAAAATTGGTTATTTAGAGTAATATATTATCGAACTATCTTTACAGGAGTTGATTTTAGTGGACGACAGTCCTGCGGGGAGTATTATAAGTTTAATTTTACTTTTCGTTTTGTGCCTTATAGGCAGTGCATTTTTTTCGGGGACAGAAATTTCTATTACCTCGGTTAACAAAATTCATATGATGAGCCGTGCAGGCTCTGGTAAAAAGAGCGCACAACGTGTGCTTTATATACTTGATAATTTCGATGAAGCGTTATCGGTAATGCTCATCGGCAACAATATCGTTAATATCGGCTGCGCTACTCTCTCGGTGCTTATTGCAACACGTATATGGGGGAATGGTGCGGTTAGTCTTGCTACGGCCGTAACCACCGTTATAATCTTTATGCTCGGTGAAATGTTACCTAAGTGCTTTGCAAGGAGTTGCAACGAAAAGTTTGCCGAAGCAGTTTCCGGAACGCTTATTTTTCTTATGCGCATACTTAAACCGCTCTCCCTTTTATTTACCGCCATTTCAAACGCAGTGGCTTCTCCGTTTAAGAAACGTGCTACCGCCGAAGTAACCGTTACCGAAGATGAACTTATTGATATAGTTGAAAACATATCAAGCGAAGATGATTTTGATGATGATACGAGAAAACTTGTAAAATCCGCTATGAAATTTTCGGGCAAAACCGCCCTCGAGGTTATGGTGCCCTTTAGCGAGGTAAGAACGGTTAAAACGAGCATGAAAACCGCCGATATACTCGCTCTTATAAAATCGTGTTCACATTCACGACTTCCTGTTATTGACCGAAAAGGTCAGGTTAAAGGAATTTTAAGAATACGAAAATTCCTTAAAGCTTATATCAAACTTAAACACAACATTATTTTGGCATCGGTTATGGATTACCCCTATTTTACCAAACCCGATGTGCTTATCGATGACCTTTTAACCCTTATGAGCAATCACAGAAGAAACCTTGCAATCGTTAAGGGTGAAGATGGCGAAATTCTCGGCATTATCACTATTGAGGATATCCTTGAAGAACTTGTTGGAGAAATCTACGATGAGGATGATATCGGAGGTGGCGAGAATGAATAGTTTGCTTTATATCGCTATTTTCCTTTTAATTCTTATTTCAGCATTCTTTTCGGCAAGTGAAATCGCTCTTTCAAGTGTTAATGTGCGAAGGCTGAAAACTCGCCTTGAAGAAAAAAGCACCCCTGCACTAAAAAGCGCCGTTACTCTGCTTGAAAATTATGATGAACACTTAGGTGCAATTCTTATAGGAAACAACATCGCAAACACCGCCGCTTCTTCTATTGCAACCGTTGTTGTTATAGGACTGTTGGGCGAGGGCTACGCTTGGGTTTCAACCCTTGTTATGACCTTGCTTGTGCTTACATTCGGCGAAATCATACCAAAGGTTTTGGCAAAAGAATTCCCCGAAAAGATGAGCGTTCTTGCGGCAATTCCGATAAGGGCGCTTAATACCCTGCTTTATCCTTTACTCGCAATTATTATGTGGCTTGTAAATCTCGTTTCGAAAATCTGGGAGGGCAACGAAAGTGATGCCGATTCGGTTTCGGAAGAAGATTTCGAGAATATTATTGATATTGTTGAGGACGAGGGCGTTCTAGACGAAGAACAGTGTGACCTTTTACAAAACGCCCTTGAATTTGATGAAGTTCTGGCTCACGAAATCATCACCCACCGAGTTGATATGGAGGCTATTGATATTCGTGACCCCTATGAGAAGAATGTAGAAAAGATTATGGAATCTACCTACTCACGTCTTCCTGTATATGAAGATACAACCGATAACATAATCGGCGTTCTTCACCTAAACCACTTCTACAAGCAACTTATAGATAAGAAAAAGGTTAATATAAGAGAACTTATGCTTCCTGTAACCTTTGTTCACAAAACCATGCCGCTTGATGATGTTCTTGAAAAAATGAAGAAGAATAAAGCACACCTTGTTATCGTGCTTGATGAATATGGCGGAACTATGGGACTTCTTACTATGGAGGATGTTCTCGAACAATTAGTTGGCGAAATCTTTGATGAAAATGATGAAATTGAGCGTGAATTTGTTTGCATAGAGGAAAATCTCTTTGAGGTTGACGGAGATATGCGAATTTACGACTTCTTTGATGAGTTTGACATTGATATTGAGGATGACGAAAACTTCGAGGATGATAGCACCACAGTTGGCGGCTGGGTTATAACCGAGCTTGACGGTGAAGTGAACGAGGGCGATACCTTAACCTATAAAAATCTCACCGTTACAGTAAAGGAAACAGACGGCTACCGAGTTGAAAAAATTCTCGTTCGTGAGGAAGAGCTCGAAGAAGAGGAAGAATAATTAAAAATAAAACACCGATAGGTAAATCCTATCGGTGTTTATTATTTGTTAATAAATTGAGCTATATCTCCAATTTCGCAATTTAATGCTTTGCAAATTTTATCTAATGTTTTCGTTTCGATATTATCATTTGCTTTTAATCGGCGAATTGTTTTGCTATCTATTCCGCATTCCTCTCGCAATTTATACGAAGAGAATCCCTTTTCTTTCATTGTAACCCAAAGTTTATCAAAAACTATCATATTTAATTAACCTTATTCTGCGCCTTTCCGCTTAAAAACGCCTCAATATTCGAACAAACTATTCCGAGAAGGCGCTGCCTTGTTGTTAAGGGTGCCCAAGCAGTGTGGGGTGTTATAAGTATATTCGGTGCTTCGGCTAAAA
>JAZUMI010000065.1:0-34556 GCA_045603505.1 Acutalibacteraceae bacterium | reverse complement strand
TCATCTGATAATATCACTTCCTAAAAAAACATAGATTTTATATATCCAAAATTATTATATATTATCCGTTTCCTTTTTTCAATATTTTTAAAAATAAAAACCTCGGTGAAATTCACCGAGGTTTTCTTTTATTTAAACACGAACACCATTTTTAACTGTATAGGTTTTTCCGCCAACTTTAACAGTACCTGTTATATTATTACGACAACCGTTTTGTACATAATAGTAATTGCCGTTTGAATGATGGAAGAAGCCTGTAAAGTTCTTCTGCCATACACCGTTCAATACATAATGTGCTTTACCATCTTGTTGGATAAAGCCTGTTGTATTATTGTTACGGCAGCCGTTTGCTACATAGTAGGAATTTCCGTTTGAGTGTTTCACAAGACCTGTATAGTTTTTCTGCCATACACCCTTTAATACATAATGTGCTTTGCCATCCTGTTGGATAAAGCCTGTTGTATTATTGTTACGGCATCCGTTTGCTACATAGTAAGAGTTGCCGTTTGAGTGTTTCACAAGACCTGTGAAGTTTTTCTGCCATACTCCGTTTATACAGTAATGAGCCTTTCCGTCATATTGGATAAAGCCTGAACTGTTTTGGCGAACACCATCATAATAATAGTAATAAACACCGTTTTCTTCAATTATCTGTGTTCCAGATGGATAGGTTTTTACTGTAAGCGGATCACTCGTTTCACCCGCATATTGTATATCGGTTTCGGCATATCTCTGATAGAAGGTATATTCTGTATTGGGTTTAAGTCCTGTAAACACATTTGAAGATTGCCAATTTTCATTATCAAGGCTATATTCTATCCCATTTATAGCCTCCAACACTACTGTTGAACATGTTCTATCGCTAAATATAGGTGTTTGTGCCCTTTCTTGATTAATTGAACAATTAAAACGAATATCTATTTCACCAAAGCCATTGTAGTGTTTATTAATATAAGCCCAATCATACGAATTGCCTTCATAATAAATATTTTCAAGCAATTCAAACTCAGTAAAATCAATCCAGCTTAGAGATTCAATGGTATCAGGCAGATATAACTTTGTAAAGTTTTTAGCGTAAGAAAGACTTTGAATTTCAGTTACTTTATAATCACCTATTTTTTTAGGTATTATCAACTTATCTGCATTTTTGTGACACTCCATAATTTTTGCCATACCATTATTAACCACATAAGCAAATCCCTCAGCTTCGGTAATAGGTTTAATATATACAGGTACAACATTCGCATTTCCCATAACTTCAACACTTATATAATAAACCTTATTGGGCTGCCATATATTATCATAATTCTGACCTGTTTGGATAGTGGCACCGTAATGTCTGCCTCTATAATTAAAGCCATAACGGTTAGCCTCTTGCTTTGTGCCGTCTTTAAAGGTTATCGTGTAATCCAAGTGCGGTTGCACGTCATATCTTAAATACTCAACGTGCTTATTAGCATCAGTATTATATGCTAGCGTAGTTGAGGCATTCATCCCCTGTGGAATTGTAATATTGGCTATTTCAACCGATTTAATAGGATTTTCTTCAACCTCTATGTATACAGTATAAGTTTTTCCGCCTATAGCAACTTCCTGACCGTATGTGTTTCCAACCTTCCATTGATTTTGAAGTGATTGTGTATTCTTCCAATCAAAATTATAATACTCTCCATTATAGTTAAAACCGCTTCCAACACCCGAAAGTTCTTCACCATCAATAAATGTTACTTTGTATGAAATATACTGCGACCAATTATATTTGAAATATTCTTCGTCTTTATTTGTTTCGGAATTATACTGAGTATTATACATACCATCAGCATTTTCGTAAACAATTATATCCTCAAATTCAACATTCTTTATCGGCGTATCGGTTATTGTTACGGGAACATTCACAGTAACACCCATGAAAGAAGCATGGCAAAAATGAGTTTCTCCTACTTTCCAAGGGCTATCTTCACTTTGATTATCACTATATTCAAAAGAATAGTTTTTACCCTCTATAGTAACAACCTGCGTGTTGCTTTTAAGTGTTTCACCGTTATTAAGAGTTATTTCCCAAGGCATTTCCTCATACCATCTATAAACACAGTAATCATCAAAGGTATCACACTTGGTTCCCTCAAGAATTGTTACAGGCTCAATTTTTATATCCAATACAGGTGAAGGTGCAACCGTAATATTAACAGTATATTCCTCACCTAAAATTCTAACCCACTCGGTATATGTCTTTCCAGTTTCCCAACGTTCTTCATAATCTTTATGAGCGTGTGCAGAAAAAAGTTCATACTGAACATCATCGTATTTAAAATACCCCTTTGGCGCTTCAATAATATCACCGTTTTTAAGTTCAATAGTATAACCTAAAAAAGATGTCCAATTACAGTAGCAATAGCGCTTTTCTTGGGTGTAAGAATCGAGTTGCTCTCCAAAAGTATTTTCGAAAATCTTAATTGGCTTAATCGTTACAGATTTAACATCAGCGCTTGTAAGTTCTCCCTCCAACACCTCGGCAGAAATGAGGGGTGTAATAATACTAGTGCCATCGCTGATTTCACCCGCATAATGCGTTTCGGTTTCTGTATATCTCTGATAAAACGTATAATTTTTGCCTGATTCAAGACCTAAAAACACACTCGAGCTTTGCCAAATCTTGCCATCAAGACTATATTCCATTCCTTCAACCGCTTCAAGCGTTACTTTGTGTGGGGTTTTCTCTTGCAGCGATGGTTTGTTGGCTTTTTCATTGAAAGTTTTTACAACAACTTGAGCATTCGTTGTATTAACAGTAACGCTTTCGAACTCTTCATTAGATGCCGATAAACAATTTATTTCTATTGTGTAAACACCTATCGGTATATCGCTTGCAACACTAAAGTTTAGTGTTGCAAGTAAACCCTCTCCGTTGTAGTTTTCTGATGCATCCCACACGGTTGTTTTGTTGTCGGTCATATAAAAATGTTCGCATTTATTTACTATTTCGTTTAAAGTAAAATACCGTTCATCAAACGAATAGTATAAATTCAATGCCGAGAATCCAGAGTTGTTTGATATTTCAATATCGACTGATATGTTTTCTCCGGGAGTTGTTTTAATGTTTTCTCCGCTAATTTCTATTGGGCTTGTTGCAGATACCGTTACTGTTGTTACAAACAAAAAACAAAGAACAATTGCAAAAGCAACAATCGATAAGAATTTATATTTTTTCATTTTCTCACCTCTCCTTAAAATGCATAAAATTATACATAAAAATTATACCACGTTATTTTTCGAAAGTAAATAATTGATTTTTATGATTTTTATTATATAAAAAAACCTCGGTGAATATCTAATTCACCGAGGTTTAACATTTTAAACTATTATTTAAAGAAACTCATAACATCATCATAAGCTTCGTCATCATCAGAAGCATTGTTAATGATAGAAGTTAAATCGGTTGCTTTATCATCCTTTTTATCATCGCCAAGACCAGTAGCAACAACTGTTACGCGGATAGTATCCTCAAGGCTTTCATCAAGCTGAGCACCCCAGATAATAGTTGCATCAGGATGAACCATATCGTGAATAATCGAAGAAGCAATTTCAACCTCTTCAAGACCAATATCTTCGGAACCTGTGATACTAATAATTACACCGCGAGCGTTATCCATTGAGGTTTCGATAAGCGGACTGCTAATAGCTGCGCGTGCAGCCTGCTCTGCCTTATCGCGACCTGTGGCAACACCAACACCCATATGAGCATATCCTGCATCAAGCATAATTGACTTAACGTCCGCAAAGTCAAGGTTAACAAGAGCAGTAACATTGATAAGCTCGGAAATGCTCTGAACACCCTGACGAAGAACATCATCAGCGATATCAAATGCATTTTTGAATGTAATCTTCTGCTCTGAAACGAACTTAAGGCGCTCATTCGGAATAACAACAAGGCTATCAACATGCTCACGGAGTGCAGCTATACCTGCCTCAGCCTGAGTCATTCTCTTTTTGCCTTCGAAAGCAAAAGGCTTTGTTACGATACCAACAGTGAGGATACCGAGTTCCTTAGCAATCTGAGCAACTACAGGAGCAGCACCTGTTCCTGTTCCGCCGCCCATACCTGCGGTTATGAAAATCATATCTGCGCTACGGATAGCTGCTGCGATTTCATCACGTGATTCTTCTGCAGCTGCACGGCCGTTATCGGGGTTACCGCCTGCGCCCATTCCAGAAGTGGTTTTATCACCAATCTGGATTTTCTGATTTGCCTTTGAAAGATATAATGCCGCCTTATCGGTGTTTATAGCGATAAATTCAACGCCGCGAACACCTGCGGTTACCATGCGGTTAACAGCGTTTCCTCCGCCACCGCCTACACCTACGACCTTAATTTGAACTACATTCTCTAACTCTTCTGCAACTTCAAATGCCATTTTAAAATTCCTCCATCTTTCCTTATGTAAATGAAATTTATATACTAAACATTTCAATCCATATATGATATTAACACATATTTTTTGAAATTTCAATAGTTTTTATTACAAAATTGTAATTTTTTTAATTATTTTCTTCTTTTTCCTTTTTTTCAACAAAAGTTCCCTCTGGTTTTTTGCTTGACCAGTAACTTAAATTGATTTTTCCCGACTTGTTTTCATCGATTTTTTCAACCATTGAATTGAGATGCGCCATTTTTTGTTCTATATCGTTACTTGTACCGAGATAAACATTAAAACGGTTATGGGTAACGATTTCAATAGCATATTTATCTGCTATATTGATACTGTTTATTTTTGAAGAAGTTTCATACTTTAGAAGAGTATCTAAAATTTCCTTTTTTGAAGTATCTTTTATAGATAGATATTCGCCTATTTTAATATCCTCTTCTATTCCCTCAATATAGAGTAAATTATCGGGTTGTTCGTTGTACATATTTAGTACAAAGCTATCCTTACCTATAACAAAAAAGCCTTCATTACTTCTAAAGCAATACTTTTCCTTGGAATCAGTGACTTTTATTGAAAGAATACCATCCAAAGAGCGCTCAACCTTAACACTTTCGATATAAGGTAATTTTTTTCTAATCTCTTTTTCGAGATTCTCCGATGAGAAAGCAAATATATTATTCCCCGTTTTCACAAATGATGCATCACATATCTCTTCTGAAGAATAAATTTTGCTTCCTGAAACCTTAATTCTTTCTATTGGAAAAAACACTGTAAAACAGAGAGTAATAAGTGTTACAGACAATAAAATTATAAAAGAAATAAAAAAGGCAATAATTCTTTTCTTACGCGCCTTGCGCTGACGCTCGGCTCGCTTTTTTGTAAAATTATCAGTATATTGAGTTTTCAAATTATCACCTCTTCTTAACAGTCTTAATTATATTCAATATCGGCACCGATACTACCGAGTACTCCTACAATATCATCATATCCACGCTCTATATGTTGAATATCGCCGAGTATTGTTTCTCCAGTAGCACAAAGACCCGCAAGCACTAATGCCGCACCACCTCGAAGGTCAGTACAGCGTGCAGTTGCAGAATAAAGGGAATCAACACCCTCAATAACCGCAACCTTGCCCTCACACTTGATTTTTGCGCCAAACCTTTTAAGTTCATCGATATATTTATATCTGTTTTCAAAAATATTCTCAACAAAAACCGATGTGCCGTTTGCTATGCTTAACATTGAAATAAGCACAGGACCTGCATCGGTAGGAAAACCCGGATACACAAGGCTTCGTACGGTTGGTATGCGCCTAAGCCTTCCCTTACCCTTTATTAAAATTGATTTTCCATAAGGCTCGGTTATGCAACCGCACTCGTTGAATGCCCAAAAAATAGAAACCATATTCGATGGCATAACATTATTGAGCATTACTTCGCCGCCTGTCATAACTGCCGCCGCCATATATGTTGCAGCCACAATTCTATCAGGGATAATTGTATGCTCGGTAGAATGCAGTTTGAAAACACCATGTATAACAATCGTATCCGACCCTGCGCCGTAAATACGCGCACCTGCGCTGTTGAGAAAATCCGCCAAGTCACTAATTTCAGGTTCTTTTGCGGCATTGTTTATAACAGTTATTCCCTGTGCAGTTGCCGCCGCAAGAATAATATTCTCGGTAGCACCCACACTTGGGAAACAAAGATTTATTGTTGCGCCCTTTACCTTAGGGCAACATTCACAGTTAAGTGTTCCATATTCTTCACTAATTTTTATTCCCATTTTAGAGAGTGAAGATAGATGAAGGTCAATTGGCCTTGGTCCTAATTCACATCCGCCCGGACTGCTTATTCGCGCTTTGCCGCAACGAGCAATTATAGCACCTAAAAACACAACGGAAGAACGCATTTCACGCATTAATTCATCGGGAATTTCACAGTTATCAACGCTTTTGGAATCAACCACAAGTGTTGAGCCTGTTTTTTCACATCTACAACCGAGATTCCTTAAAATCTTAATGGCAGATTTTACATCAGACAAATCGGGACAATTATGTATAATACACTCATCTTCGCATAGCAAGGATGCGGCAAGAATCGGCAAAACGCTGTTCTTTGCCCCTTGTATATCTATCTCACCCGAAAGACGTTTTCCGCCCGTTATCTTTATTTTATCCATACACCGCACCTCTCACATTTACTCTTTTTTCACAGTTTATACTATGCAAGAGTGCGTATTTTGGTTTAAATATTAATTTTCAATTTATAAACTTGTCAGGCTAAGCGCCTGTATAGGCTTTCATAATAATTTTATAAATTCGCTCATTGGCATCGGTTATAGAGATATTCCGTGCCGCCGTACTCATTTTTTCAAGACGCGGTTTGTTTTCAATAAGATGGCTTACAAGGTCAATAATTATATCCGAAGACAAATCTTTTTCCTCTATTACTTCTGCGGCACCTGCACGTTTTAGCGTCATAGCATTATGATACTGATGATTTTCTGCCACATAGGGAGAAGGAATTAAAACAGCGGGTTTGCCCATAGCAGAAACCTCACTCAAGGTAATAGCACCGGCACGGCAAATAACTAAATCTGCCGCCGCCATACAGATATCCATATCTGCAATATACTCGCGAATATCTATTTTATCTGATAACTGAACACCTTCAAGAGATGTCATAAAATCTTTATACCCTGATTTTCCGGTACCGTGTATATGATAAAACTTATCAGTGGCACTATGCCATTTTATAAGTTCACTAACAGTTTCGTTAATTTTTTTAGCACCGAGAGAACCGCCAAAGGATAAAATCATTGGCTCATCGCCTATCCCGAGTTTTGCCCGTGCCTCTTCCTTTGTTATCTTTAAAAGTTCGGTTCTAACAGGATTTCCCGTTATAATCGGTTTGGTTTTAAGTTTTAAGAATTTTTCTGCTTCAGGCATTGCAAGCATTACATAATCTGCTTTCTCAGAAAGCATTTTTGTTGTAACACCGGGATATGCATTCTGCTCATGAATCGCGGTTTTTATACCGAGCTTTTGCGCTTCTCTAAGCACAGGTCCGCTAACGTATCCACCAGTTCCTACAACAACATCCGGTTTTAGTTCCTTTAATAGTTTCCTCGAATCTGCCGAGGAAGTAAAAACCTTTTTAACCGCAGAGATATTCTTAGCAATATTTGAAACAGAAAGTTTTCTCTGGAAACCTGCAACATCGATTTCATAAAAATCGTATCCCTTTTCAGGAACCAATTTCGATTCTAATTTGTCTTTTGTTCCAATATAACTGATTTTTGTATCAGGATGTTTTTCAAGCAAATAACCTGCAACTGCTAATGCAGGATTAATATGACCTGCGGTGCCACCGCCTGCAAATAAAATATGCATCTTAATACCTCTTTGCTATTTTTCTAAATTTGATTGTCGTGATACCGATAGCACAATTCCCATCTCTGCAAGAAGAATAAGCAATGATGTTCCTCCGTAACTAAAGAACGGTAAACTAATACCTGTATTAGGAATGGTGTTAGTAACAACCCATATATTGAGCATTGCTTGAAGTCCAACTTGAAAGACAAGACCGATAGTAAGAAGTGCTCCGAATTTATCGGGTGCTTTCATTGCTATTACAAATCCTCTCCACACGAGTAAACAGAATAAGAGAATTATAACCAGTGCCCCAATAAGACCTAATTCTTCACAAACAATCGAAAATATAAAATCGTTATGGGGTTCGGGAACCCATAAATATTTTTGTCTTGACTGACCTATTCCCCTACCAAGTATACCGCCCGAACCTATTGCAAGAAGCGATTGTATGGTTTGGAAACCTGCACCTATTTCATCTGCCCAAGGGTCTAACCAATATTTAATTCTATCAGAACTGTATCCTATAACTGTTATTGCAAGTACAAAAAGACTTACAGCTCCAAGACCGCCTCCAATGATATATCGCCACTGCAGTCCGCCAACTACAAGTAACACAACACCGATTGCAAAAATTAAAACTGTTGCAGAAAGGTGTGGCTCTAAAACAACAAGCACACATGTAGCGCCAAGCAAACATACGAGGAAAAATATAAATTTAAAATTCTTCATCTGTTTATAGTTTGCGGAAATCAAAGATGCGAATAGCAGAATCAATGCAAATTTGGCAACCTCTGAGGGTTGGAAGGTAAAAGAGCCGATTGCTAACCATCTTTTAACATCCATACCCTTAACCATTGGTGGCATTACAAGGAGTATGCCGAGCATAACAAGAGAGGCTAAAAATAGTATCCATGCAAAACGTTTCCAAAAATGGTAATCGATTTTGGAAATTGCCAACATTACTACTACACCTGCTACAGCAAAAATAGCCTGACGTACTATGAATTTGTAACTGTTATTATAATATGCATACGAATAGGCATAACTCGCCGAAAAAAGCATAACGAGTCCTATAGTGAGCAATATGAGAATAAATGAAAGAAATGTAATATCAATTTTCCCCTTGCTTATTAAAGAATATTTACTTTTCTTTTCCATGGTGGACATACGACTCACCCTTTCGCCTAAAATAGATTTAATTAAAAGTTAAAAATTATCGGTGCTAGTGATATAAAGCATCCCACGAGCGCAACTATGGAGAAAACTATAACTATCTTATCTTCGCTCCAACCACTCATTTCAAAATGGTGGTGTAGTGGACTCATTTTGAATAAACGCTTTTTAGTTGCCTTAAAATAGGCAACCTGAAGCATAACTGAAATCGCCTCAAGGAAATATACACAACCTGCAAATATAAGCATAATCGGTTTGCCGATACCAAAAGATATTGCAACAACCATTCCGCCTAAAAACATTGAGCCTGTATCTCCCATAAATACCTTTGCAGGTTTTGCATTCCAAAAAACAAAGCCCACGCATGCACCTGCTAAGGATGCAGAAAGTACATTCACACAGCTATTATTAAGCATTCCTGCCGCCAACATAAAGCAGCAAGCAACAACCATTGTAACTGCGGAAGCTAAACCGTCAATACCGTCTGTTAAATTCACAGCGTTTGTAAATCCGTAAATAAACATAAGCGCTATCGGCCAGAATATCAAACCTATTCCGTGCATAATATCAACATCGCCCACAAACGGAATGTATGTAGTGTTCATTCCGGCAAGAGCAAGTGTTGCGAGATATGCCGCAGAAACGAGCAACTGCAAAAAGGTTTTTTGTTTTGCAGTTAAACCAAGATTACGCTTTTTTACGACCTTAATATAATCATCAAAAAAGCCGATAGCACACATACAAAGTGCCATAACGATACCCGCAATCATCACTGTTAATCTAAACGGTGATTTCAATTCCTCGTAAAAGGCACCTTCTGTGAAGTAAGAATATCCAACACCCACTGCAAGTGAAACGATAATACCTGCAACCATCATCACACCGCCCATAGTGGGTGTGCCCTGCTTTTCCTTATGCCATTTAGGACCAATATCTAGTATTGTTTGCCCAAACTTCAATTTGTGTAAAAATGGAATAACAACATATCCTAAACCTGCCGTAACCAAAAAAGCCACAATAGCAACAATAACGGATGCAAATTCTTTCATATTATTTCTCCTTTAGCACCTCTGCAATTACTTCTCGTTCATCGAGGTGAATTGTTCCCGTACTTAAAATCTGGTAGGTTTCATGACCTTTACCTGCTAAAACTATTATATCATCTTTTAAGGCATTTTCAATGGCAAATCTTATTGCATCAACCCTGTTTGGTATTACCTTGTACGGAGTTTTTGTATCCTTCATGCCATCAAGAATATCATTGATAATATCGTTCGGGTCTTCACTGCGGGGGTTATCGCTTGTAACGATTACATAATCTGCATTTCTTACAGCAATGCTTCCCATAATCGGCCGCTTTGTTTTATCCCTATCTCCGCCGCAACCAAAAAGAACTATCAGTCTGTTCTTTTCGCACTCTTTGAACGTCTTTAATATATTCTTAAGTCCATCCGGAGTATGAGCATAATCAATAATAATTGTGAAATCTTTCCCTGTAGGAACTACTTCTGCTCTTCCCTTTACACCTTTTAATTCATCAAGTGCATTTGCAACGACATCAATATCAACACCCTCTTCAAGCGCACAGATTGCCGCACTAAGTGAGTTATATACGGTGAATTTGCCACCTGAATTAACACGTATATGCTTTATCTTACCTCTACTTACGAGTTCATACTCTACACTTGCAGGCTTATACTTAATAGCCTTTGCACAATAATCAGAATCATTTCCTGTTGAATAGGTTATAACTTCGCAGTTAAGACCATCACTTATTTGTGTTCCGTATTTATCATCGATATTGATAACTGCTTTTTTAGTCATTTTAAAAAGTTTTTTCTTGGCTTCAAGATAGTTTTCCATATTAATATGGTAATCAAGATGGTCCTGCGTTAAATTAGTAAATACCGCTTCTTCAAATACAAGATTATAAACACGATATTGGTCAAGAGCGTGGGAAGAAACCTCCATGATAACATAGGTGCATCCTTTTGCTTTCATTAAAGCAAACAAAGAATTCAGTTCATAGGCATTAGGTGTTGTGTTTTTAGAAGCAACAACCTCATCGCCTATCATATTTTGAATAGTACCGATAAGACCGACTGTATGCCCTGCTTTTTCAAGTATTTTTTTAAGCATATATGTTGTAGAGGTTTTACCGTTAGTACCCGTAACCCCTATTAATTTGAGAGAATTTGCGGGATTACCAAACCAATTAGCACATATATCTGAATATGCAAGTCGTGAATTATCAACAATTATCTGATTAGGAAGGCCTAAATCTCTTTCACAAATAATTGCAGATGCACCCATCTCAACGGCATCGGGAGCATATTTATGCCCATCAACCGCCGTTCCGTTAATACAAACAAACACATATCCATTCTTTACATCTTTAGAATTACAGGTAATGCCTGTGATTTCTAAATCTGCCATTCTCTTTTCATTACAAAGAATTAACTCACCGAGTTTCATAATTTCTCCTATTCTGAAACTGAACTTTCTTCAGTTTTTACCTTAAAATATACCGTAATAACAGTATCTTTTGTTATTTCTTCCCCTTCGGCTATACTCTGTTTATATGAAATAATTCCGCCCTCTTCGGTTTCACCTGAAAATTCAACGGTTATTCCCGTTTGAGCTGCAAGTTCATTAACCTGTGTGGGCGTAAGGTTCATAAAATTTGGAACCTTTATATTTTCACCGTTTACATTCTCAGTATACAGAATAACCATACCACCTTTTGAAACCTTAGAACCTGCTTTTGGAACCTGTTTTACAACCTTTTCGCCTGTTCCTACAGTTTCATAGGTAAGACCTGCATTAAGTATATTGCTTTTTGCCTGTGCTATAGGTGCATCTATAACAGACGGTACCTCTACAGATAATTTTTTAATTTCTTCTTCGGTATATTTTGGTTCGTAACCCATATATGGCAAAATATCCGTTAATATTTTTGAACAAACCGGACCTGAAATCAAACCGCCGTAATACTGTGCACCTTTAGGTTCATCAAGCATTACCAAAACCGCAATTTCAGGTTGTTCAATTGGTGCTATAGCAAGACAAGAACCTATATATAGATTTGTTTGACCTGTTGACAATATTTTAGATACCTTTTGTGAAGTACCTGATTTTGCACCAATTTTATAGCCTGGAACTAATGCACCCTTTACACCGTTTTCTGCAACAAATTGCAGATATTCACGCATTTTAGAGGATGTAGTTTCAGATATAACCTGACGCTTATGTGATGTAGAAATAGTCTCTATAACCTTAGTCTCTTCATTAAGCACCTTGGAAACCAAATGCGGTTTCACAAGTTTTCCTCCATTAACAGAGGCACTTACTGCCGATAGCAACTGCATAGGCGTTATATTGAAGGTCTGACCAAATGACGAGGATGAAAGTTCTGTTGGTCCCATATTTTCCTCTTTATGATAATCAGAAAGAGCCTCGCCAGGTAAATCTATACCTGTTTTTTCTGTAAAGCCAAAAGCCTTAAAATATTTTGAAAAGGTTTGGGTTCCAATTAACTGACCGATAGTTATAAATGCAGGGTTGCAGGAGTTAGATATGGCTTGTGCAGTAGTTTGAACCCCATGTCCTCCCTTTTTATGACAATGGTATGTTTGCCCTGCCACATTTATCGAATAGGAACAATTGAATGTGCTCTTATCATTAATAAGATTTTCTTCTAAAGCAACAGATGCCGTTACAATTTTGAAAACAGAGCCAGGCTCGTAGGTATCGGAAACTGCTTTGTTTCTCCACTGTCTGTTAAGAAGTTCTGATTTAAGTGTTGCTTTCTTATCCTCATCAGTTTCTTCTTCTAATTTCTTATAATCCTCACTTGAAAGTTCGAACGGTTTATTGGGGTTGAAATCCCCCTTTATAGCCATTCCAAGCACTTCGCCTGTATTAACATTCATAGCAATTGCGGCGCCACGCTCGGCAACTAAATTTTCTTCAACCGCCGTTTCGAGATGCTTTTCGCAAACATATTGTATATATGAATCGAGCGTTAGAACAAGAGAATTACCCTTAATTGCCTCCTCAACCTTTTCATAGGTAAAAGGCATATCCGTTCCTGCGGCATTCTTGGCAGCAATTACCCTGCCCGAAATACCTGTAAGACTATTATCGTAATAACTTTCAATACCCGCAAGCCCCTGGTCATCATCGCCGACAAAACCAAGCACCACAGATGCTAAAGTATCGTTAGGATAGTATCTTTTTGTTGTTTCATCAAGACCGATATACCGATTAAGTTCCATATCCTCATTATCGGAAATGAATTTTCTTACTTCATCTGCAACAACTTTATCAATTTTCTTTTTAACAACTACATAATATGAATTTTTTTTGGTATAATCATATACCTTTTGCTCATCAACTTCTAAAATCTCCGAAAGGCTTTGTGAAATTGTTTTTCTAACCTTTTCTGCTGCTTCCTCACTCTTTAATTTTTTAAATCCGTTCGGTGTTATGTAAACCGTCCACGCCGTTGAACTTGTTGCAAGTATATTCATATTTGTATCATAAATATCACCGCGAGGCGCGGTAACAAGATTATCATACAATTGCTGTTCAGAGGCCTTGCTCTGATATTCTTCGCCCTTGAATATCATTATATATACAAGACTGATAGCAGAAACTACAAATAAAGCAAAAACTAATACAAAGGTAACAAATTTCATCCTACCCATCATATTTTTACCGAGTTTTACTGCCATTTTCATTCCTCCGTTCAACGCTTAATACGAGAGTTAAATCTTAACTCTCGTATTATATGCTAAATTATTATATTATTTCTTGATAAGATAATATTACTTTTCAACTATTATATCTCCATCCGCGGTTTTAGCGGCGTTTTTTTCGTTGACTCTTATATATGTTACTTGGTCCTTAGAAAGTTTTTGCATACCCATCTGTGTTGCTTCAAACTCCACATTTGAATATGAGATTCTTCTTTGCATTTCAACTTCAAGGCTTGTCCTCTCGCTATCGAGTTCGTTAAGCGAATGCTTAATATCATTAATTTGTGAATTTACTTCATTTATTTGCAATCTTAAAGCTATATTACCGCAAAGTGCAGCAAGGATAAATACCGTTGTCATAACAGCAAAAGCCGTATTTGATAAAGCCTTAGTAGCAGAGCGCCTCGCCTTTCTAACACCAGTACTTTTTTCGGGCATTACAACAATATTCTCTTTTACTTTTGGTGCGGTATTACTCTTTGGCATAAACATCTCAAAATCATACGCGAGACTATCATTGTAATACTTTAAATTATCCATTTTTATCCTCCTTGATAATTACCCTTAACTTTGCACTACGGCTACGAGGGTTAATATCTAACTCCTCTTTTGAGGCTTCAATAGGTTTTTTTGTATATAATTTTCCTTGCGGTTTCTTGCCGCAAACACAAACAGGAAAATCAGGCGGACAGGTGCACCCTGTCGTATATTCTTTAAATTTCATTTTAACCATTCTATCTTCGAGAGAATGAAATGTAATAATCGCAAGTCTCCCGCCATCAGCAAGAAGTTCAAATGCTTTATCAAGAACATTTTCAAGTTGCTCAAGTTCACCGTTTACCGCAATTCGCAGTGCTTGGAAGCACTTCCTTGCAGGGTGGCCATCTCTACGTGCAGCCGAAGGATATGCCGAAGATATAATATCTGCAAGTTGCGTAGTAGTTTTGATGGGCACCGTTTCTCTCTGCTCGCAAATTTTTCTGGCTATCTTAAAGGAGAATTTTTCTTCTCCATACCTAAAAAATATATTTGCAAGTTCATTTTCAGATAAGTTGTTTACAAGATATTCTGCAGTAGGTCCACTATCGCCCATTCTCATATCAAGTGGTGCTTCCTTATGGTAAGAAAAGCCACGCTCTGCGGTATCTAATTGATGCGAAGATACACCCAAATCAAGAAGTATCCCGTCAACCTTGCTGATACCTCTCTGCGAAAGTACCGCATCCATATTCGAAAACTCACTTAGAACTACCTCGGCATTAAGCCCTTTTAGTCTTTGTGTTGCGATTTCTACAGCCTGAGGGTCACGGTCAAGTGCTATTAGTTTACCCTCGCATAAATGCTTTGCAATCTCTTTTGAATGACCGGCGCCTCCGGCAGTGCCATCAACATAAATACCATTGGGTTTTACGTTAAGTGCTTCAATAGTTTCGTTAAGTAAAACAGAAATATGATTAAATTCCATAATTAAAAATTAAGTTCTTCCATAATCTGCGCAACAGATTCAGAAGTTGTGATTTCGTTTTCCTGTGCCCAAAGTTCAGTGTTCCAAATTTCAAGATAACCATTAACACCAACAATCTGGGCTTCACTTTCTAAATTAGCCTGTCCCCTAAGTGTGGCGGGAATAAGTACCCTTCCAAGCGAATCAAGTTCAACGTTAAATGCATTACCAAACAAGAAACGTCTTGCCTTTGTTGATTTCACATTGGGAAGTTGCGCTATCTGTTCAGAAAACTTCTCCCATGCCTCTAACGAATAAGCTCTCAAACAGTTACTACCCGTATAGTCAAGACAAAGCATAAAACTCTCTCCGAGTTCCTCTCTGAATTTAGCCGGAATGGAAACTCTGCCTTTTTTATCTATGCTATGTTTGTAGTTGCCAAAAAGCATTATTTCCACCTCCTGCATTTTTAACACTTTTTAACACAATGATAAACAAATTAAACACTTTTTACCACTTATTTGTATTATATACCCACTCATTATAAAAATCAAGTGTTTTTTTGCATTTTTATTAAGTTTTTTAAAGAGCAAAAAAATTACTCCGCAAAAGTCTTAAAAGACCTCTGCGGAGCGTTTGCTTTCCAATTAAATAATTATTAAATTTTTAGGCGAATTAGTTAGGTTTATGTTGCCTGTATCGGTTACATAAAGCATATCCTCTATTCTAACACCAAATTTATTTTCAATATAAATTCCAGGTTCAACGGTAACTACATTTCCTGTTTGTAGAATATCTCTACTTTTTGGTGAACAGTTTGGTGTTTCATGTATATCCACTCCTACACTGTGTCCAAGCGAATGCCCAAAACAGTTTTTATAACCTGCATTCTCTATTATATCCCGTGCCACTTTATCAGCACTCGAACAAGCAACACCCGATTTTATATATTGTATGGCATTTAGTTGGGCATCAAGAACGGTTTCATAAACCCTTCTTTGTTCTTGCGTGACATTTCCTACCGCAACCGTTCTGGTCATATCAGAACGATACCCATTAACAACGGCACCGAAGTCCATCGTAATGAAATCGCCCTTCTCTATTTTTTTATCAGTCGGCACACCGTGAGGTAAAGAAGTGTTTTTACCCGAAACAACAATAAAATCAAAAGCTACGCCCTCACTACCTTGTTTACGAATATAGAATTCCATATCAAGCATGATTTCTTTTTCACTTTTTCCAACATCTATTCGCCTTAAAACGTAATCAAAAGTTGCATCAGTAAGGGCTTGGGCTTTTTTTATATTATTTAATTCGTTTTCATCCTTAATACTTCTAAGTTTAAAAATTGCCTTTTCCATTTTATCATCATCAACGACATCGGCAAAATTAAATTTTTCAGTGTATCTTATATAAGTTTCAACCGAAGCCTTTGATGTTTCAAAATATATGCGTTTAATTTTCTCCTTTGTAAAAATATCACAAGCATCTGCAATAAAGTCTTTAACCATGATAACATTACAGTTAGAAACCGTTCGCTTTGCTTTTTCATAATATCTGAAATCCACCAGAAGATATGCGTACAATTTACAGATTAAAAGCAACCCTGCCGAAGAATGAAAACCAGTTAAATAAAAGCGATTTGAATCGCTTTCAACGATAAGTGCCTCATCATCCGCTAAAAGTTCCGAAATCTTTTTTATTCTATCAACCATTTTTATCACCTATTATGATTTTAACATCACAGCTTTCAGTTTTCAACGAATTTTACTTAAATTTATTTTCATTATAACTTTTTTAGAAAGAATTATTACTGCGCACATATTAATACACATCATTATTCCATTAAAAAGAGCCGCCATTCTCCACGCATACTGCACACTACAAACTGCACCCACAACACATACAAATGAATATACAACAATATACACTTTTTTTAATTTAGGAATAATTTCCTCAATCGCACTTATTCCGAAATATCCCCACCCAACCGTACTTGTGAGACCAAAGATACTAATCATAACTGATATGAGAGTTTTTGAAATCGGACCAAAAACTCCAAAAAAGATATTGTTAATAATCTGCGAGGATGCAATTTCGCCGTAATTAATACTAACCCCCGATACGCAAATTGCAATACCCGTTATACTGCACATAACAACCGTATCAAAAAACACCTCAAAAACTCCAAACAAACCCTCTTTTACAGCATCCTTAGAAGCATCTGAATGAGCAAACGCAGCCGTGCCTATGCCTGCCTCATTAGAAAAAACCCCGCGTGATACTCCTATACCTATCGTAGTAAGTATCGAGCCTACCGCACCGCCCGTAACTGCACTTGGTTTGAATGCGCCAACAAATATCGAATATACAACCGATAAAATTTTATCGTAATTAACAACAATTAAAATGAGGCACAACAATATATATATAGCCGACATGATAGGAACGGTTGCCTCGCTGAATTTAAAAACCTTTTTTGCTCCGCCCGAAAGTATTATAAAAACCGATATCCCCACCAAAACACCTATGCATATTCGGTAATTCATTTTTTCACTAAAAGCAAAAGCAATAGTATTAACCTGTGTAATATTTCCACCTGCAAAAGAAGAAAAAACAGTTGCCAGACCAAAAATAAAAATCATAAATTTATTACCACAAAAGGCGCTCGATATGTAACTGAAAGGTCCTTTCCGTTCGCCTTTATAAACGACGCAAAGAACGATTTCAAAACTTTTTATTATCATACCAAAAAAAGCCGCAACAACCATCCAAAAAACCGCTCCCACTCCACCTATGGAAACTGCCGTTGCAACACCGACTATATTTCCTGTTCCTATAGTTGAAGCAAGTGTTGTGCAAACCGCACCGAAAGACGAAACATCGTTTTCTTTACCTGGATTGCTACAAAAGAAATCTTTTATTGATAGCGGTAAATATCTCAACTGAAAAAACTTTGTTTTAACGCTTAATATTCCTCCGTAAACAAAAGTTAACGCAAGGGGTAAATACTCCGAAAACAGCATTTCAAAAAAAACCATATTTTTTCTCCGATTTAATGTAATATTACTATTGTTTATTTCTAGAAAGTATAGTATAATATTAAAGAATATGTGATTAAATGAGGAAGTATTTTCTTGAACGATATAATTTATCTTGATAACAGCGCAACAACAAAACCATCCAAAAAATCAATAGACTGTTTAAACAAGGCTTTGTGTGAAAACTGGGGTAATCCATCTTCCCTGCACACCCTTGGCATGAATGCCGAACTTGAGGTGAGTAGCGCACGTGAAGAGATTGCAAAGTTTTTGCACTGCAGAGAGGATGAAATATTTTTCACCTCTTGTGGAACAGAAAGTAATAATACCGCTCTTTTTTCGGTGCTTTCACGCAAGCACTCGGGTAATCGAATTATAACTACTAAAATTGAGCACCCCTCTGTTCTTGAACCAATTAAAAAACTTGAGAGTTTAGGTTATGAAGTAATAAAACTTTCGCCCGATGAAAACGGAATAATTTCTCTTGACGAATTAAAGGCTTCACTTAACGATAACACCTGTCTTGTAAGCATTATGATGGTCAATAACGAAATCGGCTCTATTGAGCCTGTTATGGAAGCCGCTCAACTTACAAAAAAACTTTCGCCTAACGCTCTTTTTCATACAGATGCCGTTCAGGCATTTGGTAAAATTCCAATAAATCTTAAAAATTCACAAATTGATTTGCTTAGCGCAAGCGGTCATAAAATTCATGCTCCTAAAGGAATAGGTATTTTATTTAAGAAAAAAAGCGTTAGCATTTCCCCTTTGCTTTTAGGTGGCGGACAGGAGTACGGTTTGCGCTCCGGTACAGAATCAGTTCCTCTTATTTGTGCTTTAAAGGGTGCGCTATGTGAAATCGCACAGATTGACGTAAATCTTAAGAAACAAAAAGATTTGTTTGATTACGCAAGAAAAAAGCTATCCGATTTTGACTTTGTATCTTTTAACTCAAGTAGAGACTCCCTTCCCTATATCCTCAACATTTCAATTAAAGGATATCGTTCTGAGGTCTTACAGCATTTTCTTGAAGGCAAAAGTATCTTTGTTTCAAGCGGTAGTGCGTGTGCAAAAGGCGAACTCAGTTATGTATTACGTGCTATTGGTAAATCCCCTCTTGAAATTGATGGGGCGCTACGATTAAGTTTTTCAAGAGAAAACACTTGTGCCGATGTGGATGCTTTTTGCGATGCCATCCTTGAGGCCATACAAAAAATAAAAAAATCAGTATAAATGAGTGATAAATTTGAAAGAAATTATTTTAATTAAAAATGGCGAATTAGCACTTAAAGGTATGAACCGTTCTACATTTGAAGATATGCTAATCGCGAATATGAAGCACAGAATTTCCTCCCTCGGTAATGTAAGTATACGCAAAGCGCAGTCTACAATATACATAGAACCTATCGATGATAACTTTGATTTTGAAGAAGCTCTCGAGCGGATTTCGAAGGTTTTTGGTATTGTTGCTTTTAATAGAGCTGCCGTTTGTGAGAAAGATATAAACGATATATCCGAAAAAGCAGTTCCTTATCTCAAAGAACAGTTAAGCAATGTTAAAACCTTTAAGGTTGAATCTAAACGTGCCGATAAGCGTTTTCCACTTACCTCCCCTGAAATCAGCCGAGAAATCGGCGGCGTTTTATTAAGGGCTTTTCCGCACCTTAGAGTTGATGTGCACAATCCCGATATAATCGTAAATATAGAAGTTAGAGATTATGGTGCATATATAAGAGCAGGTCAGTTGAGAGGGGCTGGCGGTTTGCCCGTTGGCACCGCCGGTAAAGCCGCTATTCTTATTTCGGGTGGCATTGATAGCCCTGTAGCCGCATACACGATGGCTAAAAGAGGGTTAAGGCTTGATGCCATACACTTTGCAAGTCCTCCCTACACAAGTCCAAGAGCCGAAATGAAGGTTAGAAAACTTCTCTCAAAAGTAGCGGCATATTCAGGCAGAATAAGACTGGGTATTGTTCCCTTCACCGAAATTCAGGATGAAATTGGAAGAAACTGCCCCGAAGAGTATTTCACACTCATAATGCGCAGAATGATGATGCGCATTGCAGAAAGGATTGCAAGAAATACCGATAATCCTGCGCTTATCACAGGCGAAAGTTTAGGTCAGGTTGCAAGTCAAACGCTACATGCTTTAGTAACCACTGATGCCGTTGTTAATATGCCTGTACTTCGCCCGCTCATCGGCATGGATAAGGAAGAAATCATTAAGATTTCGCGCAGTATTGATGCCTTTGAAACCTCCATTCTTCCTTACGAAGACTGTTGTACTGTTTTTACTCCTAAACACCCGAAAACACGCCCTACCATCGCACTTTGCGAGGAAGCCGAAAAGGGGCTTGATATTGAGGCGCTTATTGAAAAAGCAGTAAGCGAAACCGCATTCTCATTTATTGATTAGAGGTTATGAAAATGGCAGATAATTCATTAAATGAATTAGTTCAAGAAGTTGGAAAACATTTAATAGAAAATAATATTTCAATTTCCTGCGCTGAATCTTGCACAGGAGGCTTGTTTGCCTCCTATCTTACTTCTGTTTCGGGAATATCTTCTGTTTTCGAACTCGGTATGGTTACCTATTCAAATAGAATAAAGCAAGAAAAACTCGGCGTTAAAAAGAGCACGTTGGATAAATTTGGTGCCGTAAGTAGCGAAACTGCCGCCGAGATGGCTCAAGGCATACAGAAACTAGCCAACTCTGATATTGGTATCTCTGTAACAGGAGTTGCGGGGCCTAATCAAAGCGAAGGCAAACTTCCTGGCACCGTTTTCATTGCCGTATCATACAAAACCAACACCATAGAGAAACGCCTTGATATACAACCGAAAAACCGAGATTTCGTTCGAGAGCAGAGCGTTTTTTCAATGTTCAAAACAATTTTAGATGTATTACAGGGTTAGAAAAATGAATCAATTAAACTTTATTAACTCACAAAACAATGTCTCACACTATAAAAAAAGAAAAACTGTGCAAAATCCAAAACAAATTTTGCTCAGTTTAGCCTTTTTATTGTTACCGATTTTTATTGTTATTTCTTTTATTGTTTGCTCCGTTATTCTCTCTATAAACGGCAATAATTTTGTGCAAATACAGAATTACAGAAACATCTGGTACAATTCTTCAAATAATGTAAGTGATATCCGCAGCGAAAACGCAAACTTCACAGGTTGGATATCGGTAGAAAAAACAAAGTTTGATTTTCCTATATTCAACAGCAACTACAAAAACTGTTCTTTCTACATCGATGAAAAGTGTGATGTTGAGAATGGAAACAATCTTATACTACACACCCCCAAAAAAGCCAATACCGATATTTCTAATTCTACATTGCTTTACAAAGATATAAACTTTTTTAAGCGACACCCTTTAATAGAAGTTAACACCGATTACGATAAAGGATATTATATTGTTTTTGCAACTTTTTATTCTGATAGCAAAAACAACCTTTCCGATGTATATAATTTCCCCACCTTTAACGATGGTGCATTTGATACATACATCACAAATTTGCAAAAATCAAGTTTTCTTAAAACTGATTTTGAAATAAAAAATACCGATGATTTTCTAACCATTATTCTATCGGAAGATGAAAAAGAGTTTGTAATCCTTGCTCGCAAAGTACAAAAGGATGAGAAAATCAACATTTCTAATGTAACATCGAAATAAGAATATTTTAAAATCTTGGAGGCAAAAAATGCAGCAAAATCTTAAAACCGATATCATTTACTTTGATACACCAACCGATTTTGAACTTGAATTCAATCTTTGTGGTTGTTGCAGAATGAGATTACTTACAGATAAAACAGATGACCAGAAGTTATTCTTGCATATGCTTGCAAGAAGTGTTTCTAGAAGCCGTGTAATCCTAGTTTTCGGAAAACTTTTTGGCAAGGCTAATCTAATTTCACTGGTTGCTAATTCAATTGGTAAAAAATTAGAAACTGTTGATAACTCTCTTTACGGAATAGATTCAAAGGATGAGCTTCAAATAATAGAGGGTTCTCTCCCACTTGTTACGGATGACGGTTATTTTGGTGGGTGTATAATAGAAAGCGGACCTCAAACCATTATTGTTTTATCTGAAAATAAAAATGTAAGAAAAACTATAATGTCCACCTTGATTCATCCGTATATCGAACAAATAAGCCACATATCTCCTATTAAAGAACAGACCGCAGAAGAAGTTACCGAAGAGATGACCGAAACCATTGAGGCAACTATCGAAACAGAATCTGCCGATAGCGAAGATGAAAACTTAGAATCAACCGAAATAGTAGTTGAAGAATCCGAAGCAGAAATTACCGAAGAAATCACTAATGAAGAAGATGAGGATACCGCCGAGCAAATCTCGGAAGAAATTGAAGAGGATGAAAACTCCTCCACCGAAGAGCAATCTTCCTCTGATTTCGGTTTTGTTTTTGAAGAAGGCGAAAATAACACACAGTCTGAGGATTCTCAAAATATAGACCAAACCAGTTCGGCATCAGAATTTTACCTTGATATTGATGAAGAGAACGCCGTATACTCACCCGATAAATATTTTTCCGAAACAGTATATAACGAAAACACAGTAAAAGACTTTGTTCTCGGCGGAGATTCTGAAGAAAATACAACTATCTCAAAACCTCGTTTGTCACTTAATGCGGTAATTGTCGGTCTTATAATTGTTTTAGTGTTATTAATTGCAGTTGTTTGTGTATGCTTATTCTTTCAACCCTTCTCTCATAGCAACACTTATTTAGAACTTTTACAAGATATTTTCAGAACACTTTTTAATAAATAGGAGGTTTCATAATGGCTGAAACTGTTGTTGAATTTTTAAGAGATAAAATCTCGCCTGAACTTATTGTGTTCGTAGTATCACTTATGCCGATTTTAGAACTTCGAGGTGGTCTTATTGCTGCGGCTATTCTCGGCATTGAGTGGTACATAGCATTCCCAATATGTGTAATTGGAAATATGCTCCCTATCCCTATAGTTTTACTTTTCATAAGAAAAATATTTGAGATTTTAAAAAAAGTAAAATGCTTTTCTAAAATCGTTGAAAAACTTGATGAACGCGCTAAAGAAAAGGGCAAAAAAATTAGTGAAAGCAAATTTGCTTTTTGGGGACTATTTCTTTTTGTTGGAATCCCCCTCCCCGGCACAGGTGCTTGGACCGGTGCATTAGTTGCAGATGTGCTTGATATGCGAATGAAAAAATCACTACCTGTAATAACAGCAGGTGTTATAACCGCAGGATTGATTATTTCTTTTATAAGTTATGTAATTCCTGCTTTATTCTAAAAAATAAAAGCGTAGAAAACTTGATGTTTTCTACGCTTTCTTTTTAATTAAAGCAATTTTATTCCCAAAGAACTACATTTGCTTATTTCCTTTTCTGGCCAAACTGAAACTTGAACTTCGCCTATATGAGCCTTTTCAAGCAAGAACATACAAAGTCTTGACTGACCAATTCCTCCGCCCACACTAAGTGGCAATGCACCCGAAGAAAGAAGTGAGTGGAACTCAAACTTTAATCTGTCTTCAGCATTTTCAATTTTCAGTTGTTTTAAAAGGCTTTCACGGTCAACTCTTATACCCATTGAAGAAAGTTCAAAACCTCTGCCAATAACCTCGTTATAAACGAGTATATCTCCGTTCAATTCCCAATCATCATAGTCGGGCGCTCTGCCATCGTGCTTGTTTCCTGATTTCAAAACTCCGCCGATTTTCATAATGAAAACTGCGCCGCACTCTTTTGATATAATGTTTTCACGTTCTTTTGGTATTAAATCAGGGAATCTGTCTTCAAGCTCCTGAGTTGTTACAAAGGTAATCTGATTTGGAAGATTAATATCAAGAACAGGATATTCATTTTTTATAACCTGTGAAGTTCTATAAATAGCACCATAGATGCTGCGAACAGTTGCTTTAAGATAATCTTCTGTTCTATCCTCTGCGGAAATCACTTTTTCCCAGTCCCATTGGTCAACATATAACGAATGGATATTATCACAAATTTCATCCCTGCGTATAGCATTCATATCGGCATATAGTCCTGTATGTAACGGGAATTTGTACTTCATAAGTGCCATTCTTTTCCATTTTGCAAGACTGTGCACAACTTCGGCTATTTCTCCTGTTTCAAGGATATCGAAATCGACAGGTCTCTCAACACCGTTCAAATCATCGTTAAGACCGCTTCCCCTTTTAACAAAAAGGGGTGCGGAAACACGAGATAAATCAAGCGCATCACAAAGTTGACGCTCAAATTCCGATTTTACAAGTGAAATTGCTCTTTGAGTGTTATATTCATCTAATTTTGGAATATACTTTTCCATTAAAATCACCACTGATTAAATTATTGAACCTACTGTTCGGGGATATAGGATAACATCACGGATATTCTGAACACCCGTAACATACATAATAATTCTTTCAAGACCGAGGCCAAAGCCACTATGCGGAACTGAACCGAACCTACGAAGAGCAATATAATGCTCATAATCTTCTATGGACATTTCTCTTACCTTCATAGCCTCAAGAAGTTTATCAAGGTCGGCTTCTCTTTCGCTACAACCGATAATCTCGCCAACACCTGGAACTAAAAGGTCAGTTGCGGCAACAGTTTTGCCATCAGCATTTTGCTTCATATAGAAAGATTTAATTTCCTTTGGATAATTGGTTAAGAAAACAGGTTTCTTGCAAACCTCTTCCGAGATATATCTTTCGTGCTCGGTCATAAGGTCGCAACCCCATTCAACAGGGTATTGGAAATGGGCATCTGCTTTCTTTAAAATTTCAACTGCTTCGGTATATGTCATAACAGCAAAATCATTGCTAACAACACTCTCTAGTTTCTCGATAAGTCCCTTTTCAAAATGGGCATTAAAGAATTTTAATTCTTCAGGGCATTTTTCCAGAACTGCATTAATAATATATTTAATCATTTCTTCTGCTATCTCGATAATATCCGGAAGTTCTGCAAAAGCAACCTCAGGCTCAACATGCCAGAATTCTGCAACGTGACGAGGAGTATTGCTCTTTTCGGCTCTAAAACTTGGACCAAATGTATAAATCTTTCCAAGTCCCATAGCAGCAACTTCGCCTTCAAGCTGTCCTGAAACGCTTAAAGCCGCTTTCTTACCAAAAAAATCATCTGCATTATATTCTTCTTCAGTTTTATATTCATTACTATATCCTATAGTTGTTACCTTAAACATTTCGCCTGCACCCTCACAGTCACTCGCAGTGATAAGGGGTGTGTGAATATATGTGTAATGTCTATCCTGAAAATACTCGTGGATTGCAGCCGATACAACCGAGCGAACACGAAGAACCGCATTAAATGTATTAGTTCTAACACGAAGATGCGGAATCGTTCTTAGATATTCAAGTGTGTGACGTTTTTTCTGCAAAGGATACTCAGGTGGACATTCGCCTAAAATGGTTATATTTTTAGCATTAATTTCAACACTATCTTCTGCAACTACAGACTTAACAACCTCTCCCTCTACCTTTAGTGAAGTTCCAAGTTTCATAAATTCAGAAATTTCAGATAAAACTGCTTTATCAATTACTATCTGAAGGTGCTTAAGGCTTGTTCCGTCATTAAGTTCAAGGAATGCCATATTCTTAGAATCTCTCGATGTTCTTACCCATCCGCAAACAGTTACATCCTTGCCTATAAAATCTTTAGATTTAAAAATCTCGCAAATATCAATGTGTTTCATAAAAATCCCTCACAAAATAATGATTGTAGTTTGTCGAAACGCTGAAAAGCGCTTTGACAAGCCACTTTTCAAGTGGCTTTGGCAAAATTAAATTGTGTAATTTAATTTTGCACGACACTCATTGCAATGGCTAATGGCAAATTTTCTTTGAAAATTTGTTATAAAATCGAAGATTTTATGTCGAAATTCATCAGTTTCGACTTCCATTAACCATTATAAAATAAAAAGGCGCCAATTCATCCTTTTATATTAGGACGAATAGACGCATTATCCGCGGTGCCACCTAATTTGCTTAAACTTTAAGCCGCTTTTCTAACCAAACAGTTAGTTTCGATTTAACGCATCAAGTACGGCGCACCTACTAAGCAAATGCTTTTCAGATTGCGGCTCCGAAGTGTTCTTTCATATATCTGCACTACCGCGTTCACACTATCCGCAGCTCACTTTGAGCACTAAAATATATTACTTTTCTTCATCAATGCCTTTTAACAAAATGATTATATCATTTAAATATTGCCTTGTCAATAGCCATTATGTGCAACTTTTCTCGATAATATCCCTCACAGGCTCAACACCGATACCTTTAAGCGAAGAGAAAGGTATTACCTTAAAATCATTGCCAAAATCCGCAAGTTCGCTTTTTAAAGCTTCAAGGCGGTTTGCAAACTCACCTTTATTAAGTTTATCACACTTGGTTAAAACAACCGTAAAGGGAATATCCATCTGTGATAAAAAGTCAAGCATAGAAATATCAAAATCTGTTGCTTTATGGCGCATATCAATAAGTTGGAAAACCATTCTTATATCACGTCCTGAATTGAAATAGCCCTCCATAAGTTCAGACCAACGTGTCTTTTCTTCAAACGGAACCTTTGCATAGCCATAACCTGGCAGGTCTACAAGACGGATTTTATCAACCTTATAGAAGTTAATTGTTACCGTTTTTCCGGGGGTACTACTCACTCTCGCTAGTGATTTGCGCCCCAAAACTCGATTTATAAGTGATGATTTACCAACATTAGACCTACCCGAAAAACAAATCTCGGGCAAGTCTGATGTTTCTAATTGTTCGAATGTACCAAATGCTTTTTCAAAAGCCGCATTATTATAATTCATTATACTCTCCTAATGTGTTATACACTCGGCTGAAATCTGCTGTATAGCAGGCTCACAAAAAGTAGTGTTCGAAGTGCTTTCCTCTTTTATGAGCGCAAGTTCTATTATTTCATCAACCCTAGATACAGGGATAAAAGAAATCTTTTCCTTAATAACCTTATCAATTTCATCCAAATCAGGAACATTATCCTTCGGAATAAAAACAGTCTTAACACCGCCACGATAAGCCGCCATACTCTTCTCTTTAAGTCCGCCTATCGCAAGGACTCTACCAAGAATAGTAACCTCTCCTGTCATAGCAACATCTTTCCGCACCTTTCTTTCAGTAAGGGCAGAAATCAAAGCAGTTGTTATAGTTACACCCGCAGAAGGGCCATCCTTTGGAACAGCCGCCTCGGTTGCATGGATATGAATATCCTTTTCCTTATAAAAGTTTTTATCAATACCATATTTTTCGGCATTCGCCCTCACAAAACTTACTGCCGCTCTCGCCGATTCTTTCATAACATCTCCAAGAGAACCTGTAAGTTCGAGTTTACCTGTGCCGTCAACCGCCGATACCTCGAGCTGCATTATTTCTCCGCCTACACTTGTCCACGCAAGTCCGTTAATAATGCCAACTTCATCGTTTTCAAGAATATATTCAGGTTTATATTTTTTATTGCCAAGCATTTCTGTTACACGCTTATCGTTTACAGTAACCTTCTTTTCACTGCCATCAGCAATAAGTTTTGCGGATTTTCTGCAGAGTGTTGCAATATTTCTCTCAAGAGTACGAACACCCGCTTCTCGCGTATAGAAATCTATGAGACTGAAAATCGCACTGTCGGTTATGCGACAGTTAGTACCTTTAAGTCCATGACGCTTGATTTCTTTTGAAACAAGATGCTTTCTTGCAATAGAGAATTTCTCCTCTCTCGTATAACCCGAAAGGTCGATAATCTCCATTCTATCGTAAAGAGGAGCAGGAATATTTGAAGCGTTATTCGCCGTTGTTATAAATACAACTTTACTTAAATCATAAGGAATTTCTACAAAATGGTCTACAAAGTTGTGATTTTGCTCGGGGTCAAGCACCTCAAGTAAAGCAGATGCGGGGTCTCCCTTATAGTCGTTACCGAGTTTATCAATTTCATCAAGCAAAATAACCGAGTTAGAACTCTTTGCTTTTGAAACCGCTTTTAAAATTTTACCCGGCATTGCGCCTATATAGGTTTTTCTATGACCTCTGATTTCTGCCTCATCGCGAATGCCTCCTAAAGATATACGAACAAAATTCCTACCCATACATTCGGCAATAGTTTTACTTATTGAAGTTTTTCCAACTCCTGGAGGGCCTACAAGACAGATAATCTGACCTCTTATATCAGGTGCTAACGAATAAACTGAAAGCATTTCCAAAATGCGTTCTTTAACCTTTTTCATACCGTAGAAATCACGGTCTAATATTTTTTCTGCAGCATTTATATCGGTAGAAATATCAGTATAGGTATTCCATGGAAGCGAAATGCATTCATCAAGATAATCTCTTACAACAGTACCCTCGTGTGAGCCCTGTGGTATTTTAGATAATTTGTTGACCTCTTTATAAAGTGCTTCTTTTACGCTTTCATCTGCCGAAAGAGCACATATTTTCTGATAATAGTTATCTAATTCATCAGCAGAATCATCGCCGTAAAGTTCATTACTTATAACCTTCATCTGCTCACGGAGATAATATTCTCTTTGATTTTCATCAATAGATATTTTGGTTTTTTCACCTATTTTATTATCAATTTCAATTATTTCACGCTCTTTATCAAGCAGTTCCATTAAAATTTTAGCACGTTTAATAGGATGAACCTGTTCTAAAATATACTGCTTATCATCAAAAGGTGCAGGTATATTAGAAGCAATAAAATCACAAAGATAACCAATGTTATCACTTGTTGCTACGGTCATCACAATATCAGGAGCCATATTAGGTGCAACAGCAATATATTTTTCAAACTGCGCTCTTATTCTGCGCACCACTGTTTCCTTATATATTTCCCTGTTTTTAATTTGTGCTTCAGGGCATTTTTCAACGCCGCATACATAATATGCACCGTTATCACTGAACGACCTGCGTTTAGCACGACCGATACCCTCAACAAGCACTCTGAGTGTATTATCCGAAATCTTAAGAATCTGGCGGATACGTGCAATGCAACCCATACTATAAAGGTCTTTAGCCTTTGGGTCTTCAACCGCCACATCCTTTTGTGTAATCAAATATATTAACTGATTAGTTTCCATTGCAACATTAAGCGCCTTTGCGGACTTTTTACGTGCAACATCAAAACTTAAAACATTCCCAGGAAACATAACCAATCCGCGTAATGCCATCGTGGGAAAAAATTCAATTTTGTTTTCTGTTTCTACAGACATCTTATTCTCCGTTATATTTTAATTATAGTGTCCAGTTCTCTAAACTGTAAATTGCAGTGGCAACCAATGCGTTGTTGGAAAAGACAAATATAACTTCGTTTGAGCCGAAAGTATATTTTTTTCCTATTAACTCTCCCTCGATATTATTCATAAAGAAAAGTTCACCCATATCGGTTGTGATTTCGGCCTTAAAATCCGATAATGCTTCTTCAATTTCTATACTTACAGCACCCAATTCAAATCCGTATGCGGTGTTATAGTTAACTAATAAAGAAACACCTTCATCTGCCTTTTCTTTTTCATAATAATATCTGAAAGCACCTGCATCTATGAGGATGGATTTCTCTCCCTCTACAAGCGAATAATATGCCTCATCACTTTCCTCGAAAACTTTTTTAGCGGTATTATTCACTTCATCTACATCGGCGCCGAGTGCAAACTCACACTCTGGCATCTGACCAAGTTTTGCATAATATTCTATATCAATCTTACTTGAAACATCTTTATTTTCATCCTGTTTGCAACCTGCGAAGCAAGAGAAAACCAATAAAACACAAATGATTATGCTTATGATTCTTTTCATTATTACTCTCCCTTATTGGAATGTTTGTTTAATAACGAATGACGTAAATTCCACAAGTCCTCTGACAAGTCAACATAATAGTTATGCGGATTTTCAAAACGAGTTACTTCGTCCCACAAACAGTCAACCTGTTTTGCTCGATAATTGGAAATTTCCTTAACAGTTGGCGAAGTGTAAACCTGTTCGCCCTTATCGAACACCTTAACCTGAAGTTTTTGGGCAACAAAATCAGTAACTGTTTTGCGTTTCCAGGTGTGTTCCGGGTCAAAAATTTCATAAGGCTTTGTGTCATCAACTTTTTCGTGGCTAAGTGTGATAACATCGGCAATTGCCTTTCCGCTTGTTTTATCGTAAAGTCTCCACGGAATTTTAACGCCCGGAAGTGTTATCTTCCCTACATTTTCAGAAACCTTGATTTTGGGTGTTATTTCCCCATCCTCTTCTACTGCGGCGAGTTTATAAACGCCACCGAACACCGCCTCACTTGAAGCGGTTATAAGACGTTCACCAACACCGTAACTGTCAACCTTAGCGCCTTGTAACATCATATCGCGAATAAGATGCTCATCAAGTGAATTTGATACGCATATCTTACAATCTGGGTATCCCGCATCATCAAGCATCTTTCTTGCTTTTTTAGAAAGATAGGTAATATCGCCACTATCAATTCTAATACCAACAGGGCGTTTTCCTAACGGTTTCAACACTTCATTGAATACTTTTATTGCATTTGGTATACCTGATTTTAAAACATTATAGGTATCAACCAATAATAAACAACTATCAGGATACTTCTCCGCATAGGTTTTAAATGCGGTATATTCATCACTAAATATTTGCACCCAGCTATGTGCCATTGTACCCGAAGCCGTAACACCGAAATCTTTTGCGGTTTTAACATCGGAAGTTCCTGTGCATCCGCCGATTATTGCCGCTCTTGCGCCATAATATGCAGCATCGGCGCCCTGTGCTCTACGGGCTCCAAACTCCATAACCGGTCGTCCGTCAGCCGCGCGAACAATTCTATTAGCTTTTGTTGCAATTAGCGACTGATGGTTTATAGTGAGCAACACCATGGTTTCAACCATAAACGCCTGCATAGCCGGGCCTCTTACGGTCAAAATAGGCTCTTTCGGGAAAATAACCGTACCCTCAGGTACTGCCCAAACATCACAGGTAAATTTAAAGTCCTTAAGATAATCAATAAATTCATCCGAAAACAACTTTAGTGAGCGAAGATATGCAATATCCTCTTCATCAAAGTAAAGGTTATTAAAATACTCAATTAACTGTTCTAGACCCGCCATAATTGCATAACCGCCATTATCGGGAACTCGGCGGAAGAACATATCAAAATAAGTTATAGTATCGCGAAGTTCACTTGTAAAAAGTCCGTTCGCCATAGTTAACTCATACAGGTCCATTAAAAGAGTTAAATTTCTTTTATCCTTCATTTCTTTCCCTCATTTACATCTTTTCAGGTGCTGTTATATTAAGCATCGAAAGAACATTCTTAATAACAATTGCGGTATCGCTGCAAAGAGCAAGTCTTGCCTGCATAAGTGGCTCTTCTATACCCTTAACTCTGCAAACCGAATAGAATTTGTGGAACTTGGTTGCAAGTTCGCTTACATAATGGGTAATCTTTGCGGGGTCATAAGATTTTGCCGCCGATATAATTTCATCGGTGAGGGCAGCAAGGTGAGATATAAGTGCCCTTTCTTCTTCGCTTGAAAGAAGTTCAAGTTCAGCCTTTGAAACATTTCTTATCTTAATTCCCTCGGCCTCAAGATTTCTTATGATACTGCAAATTCGAGCATAGGCATACTGAACATAGTAAACAGGGTTACTATTTGACTCGTTAACTGCCAAATCTAAATCGAAATCAAAATGGCTATTTGGCTCACGAAGATTAAAGAAGAACCTTGCGGCATCAATCGGCACTTCATCAAGCAATGTCACGAGTGTTATTGCCTTACCTGAACGCTTAGAAGCCTTAATTACTTCACCATCACGCACCAAACGTACCATTTGCATTAAAACAACATCAAGTTTTGATGCATCAACGCCGAGGGCTGTGAGCGCCCCTTTTAGACGCGGAACATATCCGTGGTGGTCAGCACCCAAGATATCAATGGCTTTATCAAAACCTCTTGTTACTAGTTTATTATAGTGATAAGCAATATCTGGAACGATATAGGTTGGAACACCGTTTGCACGAACAAGAACGAAATCTTTATCGCAACCAAACTCGGTAGCTTTAAACCAAAGAGCATCCTCCTGCTCATAGGTATATCCGCTTTCCTTTAATAGTTCGATTATTCTTGTAGTTTCACCACTTTCGTGAAGCGTGCTTTCCTTGAACCAAGTATTATACTCAATTCTGTATTTAAGCAAATCGTCGTGAAGACCCTGAATGTTTTTAGGAAGAGCAAATTTTACAAGGGCTTGTCTTCTCTCAGCTTCATCACACTCTACATACTTATCTCCGTTAATTTCGGCAAAGGCCTTTGCATGAGCAATTATATCCTCGCCGTGATAAGAATCTTCGGGCATTTCAATACCCTCTTTATAAAGTTGCAAATAACGAAGTTCGAGGGATAACGCAAACTTATTTATCTGATTACCTGCATCGTTGATATAAAACTCACGCTCGGTATAATAGCCGGCAGCCGACATAACTGATGCCAAGCAGTCTCCAAGAGCACCTCCGCGGGCATTTCCTATATGCATAGGGCCTGTTGGATTAGCCGAAACGAATTCAACCAAAACCTTTTTACCCTCACCAAAATCGCTCTTGCCGTAATCCTCTTTCCTTTCATCAATATCCACAAGAATATCAGCATAATAAGATGCAGATAAAAAGAAATTGATAAATCCGGGTCCTGCTATTTCATACTTTTCAACGTAAGTATCCGAAAATGAAGCATTATCGAGTAAAATCTCGGCAATTTGTCTTGGCGCTTTTCTGAAAGCCTTAGACCAAACGAGCGCCGCATTTATTGCATAATCTCCGTGGTCTTTATTTGCGGGGACTTCTATACTGAAATCGTTAAGTTCACTTTGTGGAAGCAAACCCTCGCTCATACATTTTTCTGCCGATGCCTTTATGGCTTTTTTAATCTGTTCTTTTGAATGCATAACTATTTTAGACATCTTTTATACCTCCTTGACCGATATCTCAACTTGATTCCTACTTATAAGTTGTGAATTTGAATCTATTGTGTAACACATTGAAAGGCTTCCACCGTTTTCCTTTAATGAGTTTATAACTGCCTCGCCAAAAATTCCTATCGAAAGTGAGCCTTGCGGTGTACTGTAAAAACAGGTATTTCTCTTACCCTTTTCAACAACAAGACGACTACTCATTCCGCCGCTTCGCTGTAGTATAACAGTATCATCTTCCTTTATATGAACACTCGTTTTTACAGGCTCTTCGCCCATTGCTTCACTTTCAAAATATGACATATAAAAGCCATTATTTTTCTTACCGAAACGCCCCGTTGTTGTATATTCGATAGTATCGGTATCCCCGTCTATCCCCTGTATTCCTTTAATTTTTATTAAAGCATCAATCATCATAAACTTCCTATATTCACCTGTGTGGCTTGCCTTTCTTCTACATCTACACCAAGCAATAACGATGCCGTTTTGCAAAAAGAGCCAACCTTATCGCTAACATAAAACTCGCGTTTGCCCTCGGTGTTATTTTCGTTAAGCATTCCGTTATCAATTAGATATTGCTTTACCGATTTTGCGGTTGAAACACCCGCATTAATGAGTGTTACATCCTCTCCCATATACTCACCGATAACTTCCTTTAGTATTGGATAATGTGTGCAACCGAGGATAAGCGTGTCAACCCCTGCTTTTTTTATATCTTCAAGATAACGCTGGACGGTAGTCTTCACAACGACATCATCGCTTTTATACCACCCCTCTTCAACGAGCGGCACAAAAAGGGTGCATCCTGCGGTATAAACTTTAGCGTCCGATAAAAGAGACAATATTTGGCGTTTATGCTCACCGCTTGCTATAGTTGCATTTGTTCCTAAAATTCCTATTTTCTTGTTTTTTGTTGTCTTAACAGCATCTAATGCTGCGGGTGAAACCACCTCGAAATAAGGAACGGGAAGTTTTTTGCCCATATCACTTGCAACCGATGAAACGGTGCCGCAAGCCGCAACAACCATTTTTACCGAGCGACTAAGCAAGAACTCTTCATCCTCTCTTGCATATCGCCTTATTGTTTCATTACTTCGTGTTCCGTAAGGAACTCTTCCGGTATCGCCGAAATATACAATATTCTCATTAGGCAAAAGCTTTATTATCTCTTTTGCAACAGTAAGACCACCGAGTCCTGAATCAAAAATTCCTATTGGTCTTGCATCAGCCACCGAAATCACCCCTAATAAACAATAATGTTTCATAATATAATATCATATTTTTAAAATTTTATCAACCATTTATATATAAATTTGCATTTAAATCTCAAA
>JAZUMI010000064.1:0-18430 GCA_045603505.1 Acutalibacteraceae bacterium | reverse complement strand
CAGCAAAGTTCTCGACTTCGCTCATCAGGTTGATGCGTTCCTGCATAAAGATATATTTCGCCATCAGGCTCAATACGGTTTCCGTTTTCATCAACCGCTTTAAGCCAATATTTATTTACCGTCAAATAAACTTCTTTTTCTTCGCCTCTCTTAATACCAATCCCTTTTATGCCACAAAGCTGATAATTAGGGGTGGAAGTTCTGCTATCGGTATATTTTGCATAAATTTGAATTTTTTCTGTTATATCAAAGTTTCCAACATTTGAAACCTTGATGCTAACCGTATATTTATCCTCTTGCTCATCGATAATCTTAAAATTATTACACTCGGTGCTTGTATATGTTAAACCGTATCCAAAGGGATATAGCGGTTTATCCTCAATAAAGCGATATGTTCTACCCTGCATTGAATAATCGCTGAAATCAGGAAGTCTCTCTTCATCTTTATAAAAAGTGATGGGCAATTTTGCGCAAGGTGAATATTCACCTGCTAAAATTTGCGCTATTGCAAGACCGCCTTGTGCACCGGGATACCAAGCATGGAGAACGGCTTTAGCTTTATTTCTGAGTTTATCGCCAATATCAATAGCACTACCGCCCATAACAACCACAACAATATTGTCCGTTCTATCACAAACCAAATCAATCATATCCAGTTGGGTTTTAGGAAGTCCCAATGAACGCCTATCTCCACGGTCAAGCAACTCATCTACCGTTGCATCATCCCACAGTGATTCACCCTCGATAGTTGAATCATAACCAACGCAAAGAATTGTTAAATCGCAATACTCGGCAATCTTAGCGGCTTCATATTTCAAGTTGCAATTTACTGTGTGTGTAGACAACTCTTTATAAAGATGACAACCTTCACTCGCACGAACTTCACTTTCAGTAAATACTCGACGAACACCATCAGCAACCGTTACATATTCACTTGCCATTCCGCAATAATTTCCTTCTAACACCTTTCTTGATAATGCATTGGGACCTATTACTGCGATTTTTTTAGATTCTTTAGCGTTAAGAGGCAAGAAATTATCTTTATTCTCAAGAAGCACTATTGATTCTCTTGCGACCTTTAAATTCAATTTTCTATGCTCTTCACAGTCAACTACGCTATAAGGGACATTAGAAAAAGGCTTTTCTTGCTCAAACTCTCCTAAGAGATATCGCACTGTATACAAACAAACAGCTGCGCTTGTTATATCTTCCTCGCTTACTAAACCTTGTCTATACGCTTCCATAAGATTTTGATATGTGCCGCCACATTCAAGGTTACAACCGCTCTTAAGCGCTACAGCGGAAGCTTCTTCCAAGGTTTCGGTATATTTATGATTTTCTTTAATTTGACCTATTGCTCCGCAATCTGAAACGAAATAGCCTTCAAAGCCCCACTCTTTACGGAGAATATCCAAAATGGTTTTTTTATTTGCACAACTCGGCTCACCATTTATGGCGTTATATGCACCCATAACACCGATTACACCGGATTTGACCGCCCACTCAAATGCGGGAAGGTATGTTTCAAATAAATCTTTTTCGCTTGTTTTAGAATCAAAGCCGAAACGAGTTGTTTCAGGTCCCGAATGAACCGCAAAATGTTTTGCACATGCGCCTGCTTTTAAAAACTCGCCATCACCTTGTATCCCCTTTATGTATGCGCTACCAAGCGTAGCAGCGAGATAGGGGTCTTCACCGTATGTCTCCTGACCCCTTCCCCAACGCGGGTCGCGAAAAATATTTATATTTGGTGCCCAAAAGGTTATTCCTTTATATGCACCCTTTTCATCGAATTCTCTTGATTTGTTATAAAGTGCCCTGCCCTCTGTGGAAACAACATCACCTATAGAATTAACTAATTCCTCATCGAAGGTTGCCGCCATAGCGATTGCTTGGGGAAAAACGGTCGCAGTTCCTGTTCTTGCAACTCCATGGCACGCTTCATTCCACCAATTGTATTCTTCTACCAAAAGTCGCTCAATAGCAGGCGAATTATGTAGCAATTGCGATGCTTTTTCCTCGATAGTCATTTTTGAAACTTTAGCAACGGCTCTTTGTTTTGCTTCATCTAAAACCACAATCTTACCTCCAAATAGTTTCCAAAATTATAGTCGCGCACAATATATTGGGGAATCTTTCCAATTTTGGACAGTTTACAACTTTATTTTCACTCTTGAAATATTGTGCAAATTTTACGTAAAAAAGTGCAATTTTTTAGTTTTTAGGTACAAATATACAAGCGAAAACAAAATTTCACCGAATTCATTATACAACTTGACAAAAGGATTTTCTCGACATATAATAACTAAAAATAGACAATTTGCACTTTAGGAGCTTGATAATATGACCCCTTATTTTGAACATAAAGCAACACCTATCATTCCTTATCACATTACTGAGCCATATTTTTTCCCTTTGCACCTGCATTTAGACATTAAATTGATTTATATGACCGAGGGCGAAATGATTATTGGATACCCTGACGCAGAATTCCTCGTTAAACCGGGCGATTTTTTAATCATTTTTCCATACACCGTTCATTCCTTTAAAACTCTTACTCCTAATGTTGATTTTACAAGTATTATTTGCAACCATATGATTTGCAGCGATTTCAAAGAAACTCTATTTAATTTTCATCCGGAAAACCCAATTATAAATAACAAAAATCTCCCAACTGAAATTCAAAAATATATTTATGAATTAAGGGAGATAGATACAAACGAAAGTAATAATTTTTTGCTTATCAAATATCTTTTAGGTGTGATTTTTGCAAGAGCATTACCTCTTTTCAAACTGAACAAAAATACATCTAAGTTCGAAAAAGATTTAACTGTTCAAGCGGTTAAATATGTATACGAAAATTTTAAAGATGACATATCTATCGATACAGCAGCCAAAGCTCTTAATCTTTCACGAAATAATATTATTAACTTCTTTGCAAGAAACATCAATGTAAGCTTTGTAAGATATGTGAATTCATTAAGGATTGACTATGCTAAAACCCAACTGGAAGCAACCGATAAAAGCATCCTTGACATTGCTTTAGAATCCGGCTTTGGCACACTTCGCACTTTCAATAGAACCTTTAAAGATTACACAACTAAAACTCCTTTACAATATAGAAACGAAAGCAAAAAGAGAATTTAGCTTATTAATAATTCGCCTATATTTTAGTGTACCGTTCGTACTTTTTATAGTCAACTTATAAAAAAAGGAATATTAGTTATTATTTGGAAATTTTCTTCCATAAAATAAAACCTCCTTGTATTTGGCAATACCCTTTTACAAGGAAATTTTTATTATGTTGAGTGTGCTGAAATAGACTTTTCTTTACAGTAATACGTTATCGAGGTTCTACGACACTTCCTTTAGTAGTGAGGGCAGATTCTTGTAATACCGAAAGGTCCTTCGCCAAAACGTTGTGCACAAGCCGCTAATTTTATGCTTTTGGCTACTTTATATAACAAATGTGATGTACTCTACACACGCAAAGAAAAATGCTGGCTAAGCGTAGATGTTCAATCAGCTTTGTTGTGTCCTAAAAACGACACATGGAATAAGTTATAATGATATCGTCAGAAACAAACTTTTATCGATTGCAAAAAAGTAATTATAAACAACATATATTATTGGCAAATTATCATTATTTTGTTATAATACAATCGGCTTTTATACATTATTTGAGGGGGTGCCTCTTTGCAATTATCAAAATTTGTTAATCAAATAATACCAATGACGCTGTTCAATAAAGAAAAAGCTTCTCAATTGTTTTCTAGAGTGCAAAAAGGGGAGCCTTTAATTGCTTTAAAAAACAACTGTCCGGTGGCTGTGATCATATCGCCAGATGAATATAAAATTATAGAGGAACACCACAAATCCACTTCGCTTGTTTGTTTTTTCGATGTATGTTATAGGGTGTGTTTTTGACCCCTGAGGGAGCGCAGAAAACCGGCAGTGTAAGATCTGGGTTCGGATTTGGATATTAAATCAGCATTAAAAAAGACGGTCTTTTGACCGTCTTTTTTTCTATTGCTTATTATTTTTTTATTCTTCCTCAGATTCAACCTCTGGCACATATTTGAATATAGTTCCAACCTTAATAACATTTTCACGGTTGCCAAATTTGGTGCCTACTGTAACTACCTTTAGTTCATCTTGAGAAATTCTTTCAAGAATAATCGCGCTGTCGTAGCTATCCCTAATTATTAACTGCTTGCCGTTTTCTTCAAAAGTTATAAAGTCTCCATCCCCAACACCGTTTTGATAATAATAGGTTTTTTCATTATATTCAAACGGAGTCATATCGCTGAAATCTTCATTTTCTTTTGGTAGATAACCTATGCTATAACTAACGCTCGGTTTTAAGTCACCTTCTTCTGAAAAACTAAAAAGAAATCCGTGTAATTCGTTTTCTAATTCAACATATCCTTGCCAGTTTCCCTCGCTCAAAGGTCTCATCCAATCGGGGTCCTTTTCTGAACATCTTGAACAAATTCCATCCTTATAATCGTGGCCAAGAGGCTCCCCCTGTTTTTCATTGCAATTAGCACAGGTTGAAGGCTGTGTACAAGTAGCATCTATCACAAGATGGCCGAGTGTATTTCCCTGTGTTTCTCCGCAAAGTTTACAGGTTTTGGGGCTCGTACAGGTTGCCTCGGCAAATTCGTGCACACAAACAGGTTTAGAAACCTTTTCCGTTTCTTCTTCAGAACTTGATGAATTACTGCTTGTTGAACTTGCAGCATCACTACTCGAAGAACTTGATGAGTTGCTACTTGAAGAACTGCTTGAAGAACTCGATGCACTGCTACTTGACGAACTACTGCTCGAAGAACTCGATGCACTGCTACTTGATGAACTACTTGAAGAACTACTGCTTGAAGAGCTCGATGCACTGCTACTTGACGAACTGCTTGAAGAACTTGAAGATTGCTCCTCACTCGAAGTTTGTGCTTCACTTGAGGTTTGTTCTTCACTTGAAGTTTGTTCTTCGCTTGATAAAGAAGATGCGCTAAAAGTTTCATCCTCTTCGGGAAGCTTACTATTAGTATCGGTTTGTTCTACTACCTCATTTTGTTTTGCACCGCCTGTGAAGAGTTCTGGCTTTACGGCGGCGGTAACACCTGTTGCAACCAGCGCGGTGGCAACCGTTGCGCAAACTATTTTCGTTGCAAGATTCTTTGTTGCAAATGCTACTATCTTTTTAACAATATTTGTAACTACTGTTAGTTTTTCGTTGCTGTATGCCATTTTTTCACTCCTCATCCTTCGCTTTAATTTTTCTTGCCTCTTTTAGTTGTTCAATACCTATATAAACTAATTATACTTTCACAAATGCTATAAGTCAACATTTTAAAAAATGGAAAATTTTTTGGACTTTATTTTCGGTAAAGTCCTTTATATCTACAATTATAATGTTCTATCTTAAACATTTTTTGTTTTCTTTTATGTAAAAAGGGATGCACGGTATCGTGCATCCCTTTTCCTTTTATCTTTGTACTCTTCCTGATGCATTACCTGCGGCAAGAGTTTCAACCTCAGAAACGCTTACAAGGTTAAAGTCTTGCTCAATGCTATGTTTAAGACAAGAAGCGGCAACTGCAAAGTTGATTGCCTTTTGCTCATCGTATCCCGAAAGAAGTGAATAGATGAGTCCGCCGCCGAAGCTATCGCCACCGCCAACGCGGTCTACGATATGAACTAAATATTTAGGACTGAAATAAGCCTCGCCCTTGCTGTAAAGCATTGCGCCCCACTCGTTATCCGAAGCCGAAATGCTTGAACGAAGTGTTATAGCAACCTTATCAAAGCCGAACTTATCGGTGAGCTTTTTAGCAACGCTTATATATCCTGCGCCGTCAACCTTACCTGCGATAAGGTCGGTATTTTCGGCCTCAATTCCGAAAACATCCTTTGCATCCTCTTCGTTTGCGATGCAAACATTAACATAAGGCATAAGCTCGGACATAACCTTTTGAGCCTCTTCATTCGACCATAACTTCTTGCGGTAGTTAAGGTCGCAGCTAACTGTGATACCAAGCTTCTTTGCGGCTTTACAAGCCTCTAAACAAATCTTTGGCATTTCTCCACCTAAAGCGGGAGTTATACCTGTGAAGTGGAACCAATCGGCACCTGCAAAAATCTTTTCCCAATCAAAATCGGTGCTTGAAGCCTTAGATATTGCCGAGTTTGCTCTATCATAAATAACCTTCGATGCTCTTTGAGATGCACCCTTTTCAACGAAATAGATACCAAGTCTATCACCGCCGCGCACCATAAGAGAGGTATCAACGCCATACTTACGAAGAGCGTTTACTGCGCTTTGACCGATTTCGTGGGTTGGAACCTTGGAAACGAAAGCCGCATCCATTCCGTAGTTTGCGAGAGAAACTGCAACGTTTGCCTCGCCGCCTGCATAACTTGCATCAAAACTCTCTGCCTGAACAAACCTTAAATATCCCGAGGGATTAAGGCGCATCATAATTTCACCAAATGTAATAATTCTTTTCATTTTTATTCTCCTTATGCATTGATATTTTCTATAAACTCTTTTGCAAGAGCGGTTATCTTATCAAATTCGCCGTTTTTTATCCATTCCTTATTAACAAGGTTTCCACCGACACCTGCTCCGCAAGCCCCTGCCTTGATAAACTCGCCGATATTCTTCTCGTTAACACCGCCGACTGCGAGCATTGGAATATGATTAAGCGGACCGCGAACTGCCTTTATATAGGCAGAGCCTAAATTTGCTACGGGGAAAACCTTAACAAAATCGGCACCGCTCTTATATGCGGTTACAATTTCGGTTGGAGTCATAGCACCGGGCATTGAAACCATTCCATTTTCAACCGTTGCCTTGATAACCTCGGGGTTCATATCGGGCGAAACGATGAATTTTGCTCCCGATTCCTTTGCGGCTTTAAGCATTTCTACATCGGTTACGGTTCCTGCACCCATAAGCACCTTATCACCTAATTTTTCGCTGATAAGCTTTATAGTTTCACAGGTTTTCGCTCTGTTTTCGGCACTTGCTTGGTCGAAGGTTACCTCCATAAGCTCAATACCGCCCTCAACTAATGCTTTTGCAAGATTTAAACAGTCCTCACCATACACGCCACGCACGATAACAACTATTTTTTTATTTTTAACTCTCTCAATAATTTGCTCTCGCATATTATCCTTCCCTTTCGTTTTTTCTTCATATTATCATATAATTTTATCAATATGAATTGAAAAAACTGCCTTTTATATTGATTTTTTTGCAAGTATGTGTTAAGTTGTAAAGGGTGATATTATGCAAAACAATTTTTCTCATTATATAAATTGCGAAAATTTAAGCTTTAAATATGCAAGAGGAGTAAGCGACCGCTCGGGCAAGGAGTTCCACCTTTTTCACGAAATTATTCTTTTTTTAGGCGGAGAAGCCGAGCTTATAAGCGAAACTGTGCATACGAAACTTAGCCCAAACACCCTTATTGTGATACCAAAAGAGACCTATCATCAATTTATTATAAAAGGTCACCAAGAGGAATATTGCCGTTGCGTTTTTCAGTTTTCAGGTTTAGATAATATCGAGCTTAAACATATAAACACAGGCGAGCTTTTTATAACCGATTGCGATAAAAATATTTCATACCTTTTTTCAAAACTAATGAAGCATTCAAAGGAAAACGAAAACGACTGCGCAAACAGCCTTGCCGAAGCAGTTTTGATTCTTTTGCTCGATGAAATAAGGGCGAAAAAGAGCCTCGAAATCGGCACCGATTTAAACGATAATCTCACAAAGGGCGCCCTCGAATATATAGCCGATAATTTAACCTCTCCCATTCGCACTGAGGATATTGCGAAGCATCTGAATGTTTCCGTTTCGACACTTATGCACACCTTTAAAAGAAATATGAAAATATCGCCCCATCAATATATAATAAAGAAAAGGCTTATCCTTGCTCACACTAAAATTTCAAACGGAGAGGCGGCATCTCTTGCGGCGATAGAATGCGGATTCTACGATTATTCAGGCTTTTATAAGCAATATAAAAAAATGTTTGATATAACACCATCCGAAAACAAAAAAAGCGGTTCAAATTGAACTGCTCTTTCTTACTTCATTCCAAAATTCCGACAGTTGCTTTACATAGTTTTCAGGCTCAACCGGGTAGGCAAGACCATGCCCTGCACCCTTGATTTTAACGAGAAGCTTCTTTGTTTTTATATTTTCATAAATTTCATCCGCCATATAGCTTGGAACAAAGGCATCGGCTTCGCCGTGGGCTATTATAACGGGCAATTTTATCGCCTTAACGCTTTCTCTCGGCACCGCTTTACTGACATCGAAACCGCCGAAAATTATTCCCGAAAGTCGCACCAACGGATAAAGAATTTTATCGGGCAATTTAAGGTCTTTTATAACCTTTTTTATAATATCAGGTGCGCTCGAATAACCGCAATCGGCAAGAACGCCGATAACGCTTTCGGAAAGCGGTTTTTCAGCTGCCAAAAGCACCGTTGCGGCACCCATTGAAACACCCGCTAAAATGATTTTATTTTGCGGAAATTCCTTTAATAAAAGGTCAAGCCAAGTATCAACATCTCGGCTTTCTTTTATACCGAAGGTTATAACCGAGCCATCGCTTCTTCCTGCTGACCTTTGGTCAACCAAGAAGGCATTATGTCCAACCGCAAAGCAACGCTGAACCGCGCCGCATAAATCTCGTTCGGCATCCCCTCTATAACCCGGGAACATAAGCTCAATAGGGGCATCTGGAGAATATTCATAATACTTTGCGCTAAGGGTTAGTCCATCAAAAGAGGTTACCGAAAAATCCCTTTTTGGAAGCGCTCTTACCTCCTTCATCCAACCGGTTAAAAGTGCCCTGTAGGGCTCATATTCCTTACCCTTTGGGAGCGGAAAATCCTCCCTTTCTATCGGTTTTCTTTTAGGCGCATAATAGGCCATAAAAAAGCAAACGCCAAGTGCCAAAAAGAAAAGAAAAACAAGACTTAAAACAACTATTAAAATTATAAAATCGAGCTCCATATTCTTCATCTCCAAAAACATTTTACCAAAAAACTTAAATTTTCGCAACTAATATATATTCCTTGCTTTTTTACCTATATTCATTTAATATAGGTATGAGGAGTTGGAAAAATGGACGTTAATTATAAAAATAAAAAGCGGTATAAAACCGCTAAATACCCGATAAGACAGCCAAAAATTATAACCTTTCTTATCAATACTTTATCAGCGTTTGCGCTAATAGGTAAAGATTACAAGGTTGAAAAAATAAATATGCAAGGGTTAAAACCGCCCTATTTTTTGCTAAGTAACCACATGTATTTTATCGACTTTGAGCTATTAACCAAAGCAACGGGAAGTCAACGAGTTAACAATGTTGTTAGCATTGACGGATACTACCGCCGCCCTTGGCTTATGACACTTATTGGTGCTATTTGCACACGTAAATTCACTATGGATTTGCACCTTATAAAATCAATAAATAAGGTGCTGAAGCGTGGCGATATTCTCTCTATGTATCCGGAAGCTAGATACTCGCCCTGCGGAATTCGTTCGTATATCCCCGAGTCGCTCGGAAAGTTAATAAAAAAGAATGGCGTGCCTGTTGTTGTAGCGATTCACAGGGGTAACCACCTGCACTCGCCTTTCTTTAATTTCCGCAATAAAAGAAAGGTTCCGCTTCATACAACTGTGACGCAAATTTTAACCGCTGAACAGGTTAAAAATATGAGCGCTGACGAGATATATAATGCCCTGATAGAAGCCTTCGAATATGATGATTATCAGTATCAAAAGGATAATAATATTTTGATAAAAGAGCCTTTTAGAGCAGAAGGACTTCACAAGGTTTTATACCAGTGTCCCGCCTGTAAACAAGAGCATAAAATGGCCTCAAAGGGTGCCGAAATCTACTGTGAAGAGTGTGGCAAACGCTGGTTCCTTGAAGAAAATGGCGAACTTCGAGCCCTCTCGGGAGAGACCGAATTTTCGCATATTCCCGATTGGTTTAAATGGGAAAGACAAGAGGTTGAAAAGCAGATAGAAAACGGTGAATACAGCTTTTTTGATGAGGTTGAGGTTTACTCAATGCCTCGTTGTTGGCGATTTATGAAGTTAGGCAAGGCAACCCTCTCGCATGACGGGGAAAACGGATTTGTTCTTAAAGGTCATTACAGGGGTAAAGATTATGAAATCAAACGAAAACCCATTCAAACAAACAGTCTTCATATCGAATATGATTACTGCTATATAAAACCGTTTGACTGTGTTGATATTTCAACTGAAAATGATTCTTTCTACTGTTATCCTACAAAACAAAATGTTGTTACAAAACTTGCCTTTGCAACCGAAATTTTATATCTAAAGACGGCAAAAAAGAAAGAAACTAAAAATGCTTGATGCTTTCGCATCAAGCATTTTTTTATTCTCCTATTGCAATCCAACTGATTCGTTCGTTTGTTGTTTGCGCTTCTTCATCGTTGTTTGCAACAATTATAAAACTTGTTAGAGTAACCGCTCTCACCGCTAGTCCACAATTTTTCGTATCACCCATTTGATATTTTGTTAATACTACAGAAGGTGGTGCTTCAAAGGTTGTTCCAAAGTAAACTCGCGTCTCGGTAGTTCCTGGATTCAAAGTCATTGAAATTATACCGTTTGCGATTTTAGGAAATTCCTTTTGCAGAGTAATTGTCGCATCTCCGCCATCAAAAATCCACTCTGCACCTTCTTCAAGTGAAAGTTTAGCGGCAAGAGTTTCATCCCTTGCTCTTACAGTTGCCGTTCTTGCACTCTCACAAACCATTCTTTCATAAGCCGTAACCGAAGCATTCTCACTGCAAGCATTACTGTAATCAAGGTTTTGCTGTGTTTTTTCTGCAATATCCTCTTTTGCTTCTTCGCAAAAAGTTTTACATTCTTCGGCAATTTCGCTCGATTCTTTAGCGAGAAGTGAAAGCCTATTTGCTTCGAGCATATCTTTGTTCGCTTGTGCCTGTGTTTGCTCGATTTTTTCTTCTGTTTCGAGTACTTCTTGTGCCTTATCAAGCGCCTGTGAACACATATCTGTTATCTGGCTGTAAACACTCGGTGTTGGCTCTTGTGGTTGGTTACCCTCGCCCGCTCCGCACTGTGCAACCGAAATTTTTATACTTTCGGTGGTAATTTTGCTTTCATTTTTTGTTCCAAGCACACAAAGTTCGAAACTCGGTGCCTTTATAACCTCATGCGGTACATAATACGCGCCGTCTTTAGCATACAAAGACGATTCTTCCGCAAGTAAAACCTCTACTGCTTCCCCTGTTTCTGAAGTGAAGATTGCTGTTTTTTGATAGTCATTCCAATCATCCGAGAAAGAAAATTTAATTTTTAAGTATTTAACGCTTTCTTCTACTACATAGAAACTTTTTGCAATAAGGCTTTGCTTATTAACATCAATTAAAATCATATAAAAATCAAGTCCTTGATATTTTTTTGAAAAAGAACCGACCTTCTAACTTCCCCTTATTACATTACACCCCCTTTTACCGACATCACCCGACATAATCTTTACCTTTTTTTCTATCATTTTTTTATCGCTCTTATCATATACTTTTTATATACAATAAATTTGTTGAAAATTAAAAGAAAAGGTGATAAAGAATGAAAGAATTTTTACCCGAAGGAAGTATTATAAACACTGCAGAAAACAGAAAATACTTTTCTAACATTTCTCTGCTTCGCGAAGCGGCAGAAAGAAAGACCGTGATTGAGGCAAACGCTCTTATTTGCGATGCCGAACATAATCTCTTTGTAGACCTTGGTAACATCAAGGCAATTATTCCACGCGAAGAGGGCGCAATAGGTATTGAAGAAGGTAAAACAAGAGATATCGCACTTATTTCACGTGTTGGGAAGCCTGTTTGCTTCACAGTTAGCAAGGTAGTGGACGAAAACGGCATACCTACCGCATATCTCTCAAGAAAACACGCTCAACTTGAATGCCTTGAAAATTTTTACAAAACACATAGCACAGGAGATATTATAGACGCTAAAATAACACATCTTGAATCTTTTGGGGCTTTTTGTGATATCGGTTGCGGCAATGTTGCACTTTTACCAATAGACGCTATATCCGTTTCTAGAATTTCCCACCCGAAAGACAGATTTTCCATCGGCGACAACATAAAAGCTGTTATTAAAAATATAGCAGATGACGGCAAAATCACACTTTCCCACAAGGAACTTCTCGGTACTTGGGAAGAAAATGCCGCGGCTTTTTGCGCCGGTCAAACTGTAACAGGCGTTGTGCGAAGTATCGAAAACTACGGTATTTTTATAGAACTCACGCCTAATCTTGCAGGTCTTGCAGAGCCGAGAAGTGATGTTAAAATCGGTCAACAGGCAAGTGTTTTCATTAAAAGTGTTATAAGAGAAAAAATGAAAATAAAACTTATCATTATAGATTGTTTTGATTCTTCCTACTCTCCAAAAATCAACTATTGTTTCTCGGGAGAAAAAATAGAGGAGTGGAACTACTCTCCCGCTCTTTGCGAAAAACAAATTTCTACAGATTTTAAGAGTGCGTGATTGATTTTTTTAAATTTCGGTAGTATAATAAATGACGGATGCGAAAACATCCGTCATTTTATTTTGTTTGGAGTAATTTTTATGGCAGAAAACACACAGGGTTGCTCAGGCAACTGTTCCTCTTGCTCAAAGGCTTGTTCCTCTAAGGAGGGCGGAAGTCTTATAGAGCCCACAGGAGAATATAACAACATTAAAAAGGTTATAGGAATAGTAAGTGGAAAAGGCGGCGTTGGTAAATCAATGGTTTCTTCGCTTCTTTCGGTGCTTATGCGCAGAAAAGGGTACAATGTAGGTCTTCTTGATGCCGATATAACAGGTCCCTCTATTCCTAAAACTTTCGGTATAAATTCAAGGGCAATGCAAAATGAACTCGGTATTCTTCCCGCCACAACAAAAACAGGTATTGAGCTTATGAGCGTTAATTTAATGCTCGAAGAGAATGACTCCCCTGTCGTTTGGAGAGGCCCCGTTATTGCAGGTGCTGTAAAGCAATTCTGGCATGATGTTGTTTGGGGTGACCTTGACTATTTGTTTATCGACTGTCCTCCTGGTACAGGCGATGTTCCGCTTACCGTTTTCCAGAGCATTCCGCTTGATGGAATAATTATCGTTACAAGTCCGCAGGACCTCGTTTCCCTAATCGTTAAAAAGGCATATAATATGGCAAAACTTATGAACATTCCTGTAATCGGAATAGTTGAAAATATGAGTTATGTAAAATGTCCCGATTGCGGAAAGCAGTTTAAAATCTTCGGCTCGGGCAGTGATGATATTGCAAAAGAGCTCGGCGTTCCGCTACTTGCAAAAATGCCTATTGATATCTCTCTTGCTTCACTCGTTGATAACGGTTCACTTGAAATGGTTAACTGCGATTATCTTGATGAAGCGGCAAATGCGGTAGAGAAACTTTAAAATCAAAAAGATAAAGAAAGCCATCGTTTATTTCGATGGCTTTTTTATTTTCTCCAAAACCTATCATTCTTGTGTTTTCATAAGCCTTTGCCGCAGAGAAAAATCCAAATATAATACAAAACGTAACAGTTAAACTAATATAAAGTGTGCGAAAAAAGATTGTTCTCTGCCTTTTCATTTAAAATCATTCCTTTAATACTTTTGCAATCGCTTCGCCCACAAAAGAGGCGCTTAGCACTGCTTCATCTATAGTATTGGCATCCGTTCCGATTTCAATCAACAGTGAGCCTTTTGTTAAATTTTGGTTATATCTTTTACTTGTAAGGAAAAGTGGTCTTGCAAGACCCTCGTAATCAGTTTCGAGTGTATTTTGCAGTTTAACTGCTAGTTTAAGATTTTCTTTCCAATTAGGGTGTGCAGTTACACTCCCTGTTTCACTTCCCATTACAAGCATAACCTGTGCCGCTTTTTTGCCGTTTATTTTTGTAACAAGTTTGACCTTGTCACTCTTGCCCGAAGAGACGGCATCCCTATGTATATCAAGTACCACCTTTATACTTGGATACTTTTCTATATATTTTTTTATAGTTTTAGCCGCCCGGGAATAACTTCCTGTATATTCAGGATAATCATGTTCTTCGGTTGCGTGTACGGTTACTATTCCCGCATCATTCAGTTTTTTTGCAACTGTTTGGCCTATTTTTACCATATTATACTCTGTATTTCTTGTTCGGGGGGTATCTGCCTCGGTATAATATTCACTCTCTTCTTTCATAAACGTTTCGGTGGTGTGTGTATGAACTATAAGCACCTGTGGGGCATCGGTTTTTTTTATTTGGAAGGGAAGTTCTGCAGATAACAGTTCTTTGATATTTATGTTTGCTCCAGATGAATTTTTTACATAAACATTTTTATAAGAAAGCGAAGCCGCTTTGGAAGAAATATATTTGCTTATTATTTTTCCTTTATATACTTTATTGCTTGATACTGCTTGTTTTTCGCCCTCTTCCTGTGTTTTTGTTTCGGTTGATTCTTCAATCTTTATTTGATTAACCTGTACTTTATTTTCGGTTTTAACCGCTTTCGTATTTGTTTGTATTATATTGATTTTCGGAACAAGATTAAACAACGAAAAAAGAATAACACAAAAACATAAAATACAGGAAACGGCATATCTTATTACACCAAAATATTTTCTCATAAAAATTTTCCATTCATTAATTTCTCTCTTAATTTTATGAAAAAAATCTTTTGTTTATTCTCTAAAAACCAAATGAAAATTCGTTTATGGCATCTGCAATAACAGAAGAAATTTTTTGTATACACATATCTCCGTTTGCAGGGGTTACCACCATCCCGTTTTGTCCACGGATATTTCTGCCTGTAAGTTCTTTTGCAAGAATTTTTGCATCTACAACGGTTGGAACGCCAATTGTTATAACAGGAAGTTTTAAATTTTTGCCGCTTATATATCTTCCCTGCTTTTTTATCGCTGAGCCCGGTAAAATTCCCGTATTTGATATCTGAAGGGTCTTATAGAGCCTTTTTGTGCTCTTTGCGGCAAGTGAATCTATAACTATTACCGCTTGTGTGTCGATTTTTTTAGTTATTGCCTCTACATATTCGTTTGCATATATGCCTGTTTTTGCAAAAACCTGTGTTTTAATAACCGAAATTTCCTTTTCTGTTTTTTCGGAACTTTTCCTTGTTGCTATTATTTTTTCTGCGCAAAGCGGACCTAACGAATCTGCCGTAATACTTTCGTTTCCTATCCCAACTACCGTTATTTTTCTAATATTTTCTTGGATTCTTGTTAGAAGAATTTTCTTAATTTCTTGTTTTATAATGTTTTCCTCACTATATAGAAACGGAAATTTAAAAAATATCGTTTCTATCCATTCTTTTTCAGAGCATAAAATTTCCTTTTTTATATTTTCGGTTATTTTTTCTCTCTTTTTTTCTCCTTCTTTATAAGAAAAATCTAAGGCTAAAAGTGAAAAACTTTCCTCTCTCATTTTTTATCCACCAAAATTTGTTTTTATTGTTGAAATCTATATTATATTATGTTATACTATATTAGTATTATTATATATAATATATATTATATATTCATTTAATATATAAGGAGGTTAAAAAATGGCAATCGATTCCTTAAATGATATTTGGATGATGATTTACGAAGAATGTAAAACAATTATTTCAGAATCTGCCGTAGAATGTTTTTTATCCAAGTTAAAACCGGTTTCCCTTGAACAAAAGGAACTTGTTTTATCGGTAAATAACGATTATATGCGTGGTCTTATTGAAGAAAATTATGTTGATATAATAAAAAAAGCAGCCTTTTCAATTTTAGGTCTTGAACTTAATATTACCGTTATTTGTGAGGATGAAGAGGAAAAAATCTGGCGCGCTGAAAAATTTAGTGAGGGGCTTTCCTTTGAAGATTTCTTTACCTTTGAAAACTTTATAGTTGGTTCTACAAACCAGTTTGCACACGCAGCATCCTTTGCTGTTGCGGATAACCCAAACTTAATTTATAACCCGCTTGTTATTTTCGGCCCTTCGGGTGTTGGCAAAACCCACCTTTTACTTGCTATTAAAAATCACTTAAAAAAGAAATTCCCCGGCAGAAAAATAGAATATACTCGCGGTGAAGATTTTACTAACCAACTTATTCAGTCTCTTCACGAAGGTAATCTCGGAATGGGCACTATTGATGACTTTAGAAATAAATTTAGAAATGCCGATGTTCTTCTTGTGGATGATATTCACTTCATTGCAGGAAAAGAAGCCACACAGGAAGAATTTTATAACACCTTTGATGCTCTTCAGCAGAAAAACAAACAAATTGTTGTAACGCTTGATAGACCGCCTAAAGAAATCAAAACCCTTAATGATAGAATTCGTTCGCGTTTTGAAGCAGGTCTTTTTGCCGATATAGTTCCTCCCGATTTTGAAACAAGGGTTGGTATTATAAAGAAAAAATCTCAACAAATGGGATTTGATATAGATGAAAACATCGCTTTCTACATAGCAGAACATATAACTGTAAATACAAGGCAGTTAGAGGGCGTTGTTAAAAAACTCTGTGCATTCGTTTCAATAGATAATAAAAAACCAACCGTTTCTATTGTTCAAGGCTTTATAAGAGATGTTATAAATGATACTAAGCCTGAACCGATAAAGATTGAAACAATAATTGCCGAAGTTTCAAAAACATATAACATTTCTGAATCTGATATTCTTTCTAACAGAAGAACGGCAGATTTAGTTTTAGCAAGAAGAGTTTCAATGTATATCGCTCGTCAAACCTCTGAACTTTCTTATGAGGAAATAGGCGAATGCTTTGGAAAGGACCATACAACTGTTCTTTATAATGTAAAAAAGATTGAAGAGTTCTTAAATGATAAGCCTTATGAGAAAGAACTTATCGAAGATATTATAAAAAATCTCACCGGAAAACAAAATGAGTTTTAAACATTTTTAACCTTAATTAACAAAAAAGTTATTAAATTATATGTTAATAAAAAAAGTTGTTATTTTTTTTCACATTTTATTAACAAAATTATTAACCGTTGTTTTACTTGTTTTAAGAGCCTTTAAAACGGTTATTAACAGATTTAACCGTCTTTAATATTACTGTTATATATATATTCTATATAAGGAGAAAAATTATGATTTTCACAGTTGAGAGAGCAGCTCTGCTCGATACAGTTACACGCCTTCAAAGAGTTGTTGGAGCAAAAACTTCTATGCCTGTACTTGATGGAATTCTTTTAAGCGCAGAAAGTGGAAGACTTACACTTGTTGCATATAATCTTGAAATGGGAATGAAAAAGGAAATATATGCAAGATGTGAGGAAGAAGGAGATATTGTTATAAACGCAAAACTTCTTGCAGATATTCTTCGCAGAATGAACGGAATTCAGGTTGAAATTTCATCGGATGAAAAACTTAACTGCCATATAAAAAGCGGAGATGCTACCTTTGATATTATGGGTATGGCTGCAATAGATTTTCCTGAAATGCCCTCTGTTAATGATGGTACAAAATTTTCTCTTTCAGGTAAACTTCTTGCAAGTATGGTTAAAGGAACTATTTTTGCCGCAGCAGGAAGCGAAAATGCAACTCCTATTCTTACAGGTATAAATGTTGCCTTGGAAGATGGAAATATTAAACTTGTTGCTATTGACGGATACCGTCTTGCTATAAGAAAAGAAAAGATTGATATTGCAGAAAATCTTTCCTTTATAGTAACAAGCAGAGCTTTTGCAGAAATTATAAAACTTATTGAAGAAGATACCGAAGATATCGAAATAAGTGTAAGTTCAAATCTTATTTCTCTTAATATAAACGGATACATATTTATTTCCCGTTTATTAGAGGGTGCTTTTATAAATTATGAAAGAACAATCCCTACCGAGCATAAACAAAGAGTTGTTATGAACACAAGAGAATTAATAGATACTATTGAACGTGTTTCTCTTTTAATAAGTAACTTCTTTTCTACCCCTGTTCGTTGTTATTTTAATGAACATTCTGTTATGTTTACAACTATTACAACAATGGGTAAAGCAACCGAGTGTGTTAATGTTGAATTAGAGGGCGAAAGTTTTGAAATTGGTCTTAACAGCCGTTATCTTTTAGAGGCATTAAAATCAATAGATAATGAACAGATTGAAATTTTATTTAACGGACCTAATGCAGGTGTTGTTATAAATGAAATTGATGGGGAAAGTTTTAAATATGTAATAATGCCCCAGAGGTTAAAATAATGGAATATATAAAAATTTTTATTAAAGAGGATTTTATAAGACTTGATTCTGCTATGAAACTTGCAAATTTAGTTAATAGCGGTGGCCATGCTAAAATGGTAATTCAAAATGGCGAAGTAAAGGTTAACGGCGAAGTTTGTTTGCAAAGAGGAAAAAAACT
>JAZUMI010000063.1:0-2222 GCA_045603505.1 Acutalibacteraceae bacterium | reverse complement strand
ATCGAACCAACGACACGGGGATTTTCAGTCCCCTGCTCTACCGACTGAGCTACAGAGGCAAATGGCGACCTGGATGGGGCTCGAACCCACGACCTCTAGCGTGACAGGCTAGCGTTCTAACCAACTGAACTACCAGGCCATGTGGTGGGAACAACAGGGCTCGAACCTGTGACCCTCTGCTTGTAAGGCAGATGCTCTCCCAGCTGAGCTATGCTCCCACATCGGCCGCGCCTGGTTTGCTATCACTCACCGGCGACAAGCAATATAATATCACAAAGAAAACCCAATGTCAAGTATTTTTTTGCGATTTTTTTATTATTTTTAAAATTTCTTCACTTGTGAATTTATATGCCGTATTACAAAAATGACATTTAACCTCACTAACAGGTAAATCGTTGGCCATAGAGGTCAATTCTTCCTCGCCAAGACTGATTAATGCGCCCTCTACTCTTTCCCTTGAACATTTACATTTATATTCAGGATAATCGGTATATAGAACTTCTACTTCAAAACCTTTTAACGCATTCCTTACTATATCCTCAATATCCATTCCCTCTTCGAGCAAGGTGGTAACCGGTTTTATATGTTTAATATTTTCTTCCAATTTATCGATAGTGGAATCCTCTGCCGCAGGTAGAAGCTGGATAATATAGCCACCCGCTTTTCTAACACTTAAATCGGGGTTAACAAGAACACCCAAGGCGCAAACGGTTGGAATTTGCTCACTAATAGCATAATATGCGGTTATATCCTCAGCAATTTCGCCAGATGTTATCGGCACAAAGCCGTTATAAGGGTCTTTAAGACCTAAATCTTTTATTACATATAATGTCCCGTTTGTACCAACGGCACCCGAAACATCAAGCTTTCCGTTTTCCTTAAGCGGAATTTCAACAATCGGGTTCATAACGTATCCGCGGACATTTCCCTTATAATCTGCGGCGGCGATAAGCGAACCTGCAGGTCCGTCACCTGCAAGTTTTACCGTTATAGTATTATCACTGCCTTTAAGCATATTACCCATCAGACTTGTAGCAGTAAGTAATCTGCCAAGAGCGGCAGTGCAAACTGCAGAAGTTGAATGAATCTTCTCACTCTTTGCAACTATATCGGTGCTATCAATAGCACTTACCATTATCTGGCCATCGCTTGTTATACATCTAATAAGTTTCGCCATTTGTGTTATCACTTTTCTTTCTTGTTATATAAATAAGTCTATCTGTTTTTGCCTCAGGCTCATCTTCGGTTAAATCGGCATAAACCGCAATCGTTTTAAGTGAAGCTTCACTTAAAGCCTCTTCGAGTTCTTCGCTTGTATAAGCTCTTTCTGAAAACTCAGTCCAAGAACGCTCATAGGTTTCATCTTCATTTTTTGCAAAGAAATCGAGGCAAATGTTGGTTGTAAGGGTTTTTTCGCAAAATTCATTCTGCCATACACAATATATATCATCCTGTTCGATAATAAAATTATTATCGCCAAGAATTTCCCTATGCTTATACACACTGTTTACGTCGAATATAAAAAGTCTACCCTCTTCCAAAAAGAGTGACACTTTACAAAGCGCATCTTTAAGCGTTTTATAATCGATTATATGATTAAGACTATCAAGGCAACAAATTGCACCATCAACAGTTCCGTATAAATCAAGTTCTTCTGCCTTTTGACAAAGATAAAGGACATCAACTTCCTCTTCTGCCGATTTTTCTCTTGCAACCGCGAGCATATCGTCCGACATATCAACGCCGATTACTTCAACGCCTGCCTTTGCGAACTCTATGGAAAAACCTCCTGTTCCACATGCAACATCTAAAAGAAGTTTTGGCTTTCTATCGTATTTTTTAAAGAGCGATGAAAGATACTTTGTTCTCTTTTTATAATCCACATCACTCATCAGGCTATCGTAAACGTATGCAAAACTGCCATATTCACTCATTTTTCATTAAGCCTTTCAAAAACAAGTGAAAGTCCCTCATCGAGTGAACGACTAACACGGCTTATAGTTGCAGTTGAAGCACCTGTTTTTTCAACTATATCCTTATATACACATTTCTCGTTAAGCATTTTTGCAACGACATATCTTTGTGCTATTGCATCCATTTCTTTAGGTGTGCAAACATCCTTAAAAAACTGTCTGCACTCCTCAACTGTTTCGAGTGTTAAAATAGCCTCATAAAGCTCATCTAAAAAGTTATTCTTTTGCATAAAACAAAACCTCACTTTC
>JAZUMI010000062.1:0-24178 GCA_045603505.1 Acutalibacteraceae bacterium | reverse complement strand
CAATGTTCAGGTACTTCAATCCCAAATCAGCTCCCACTTTATGTATAACACGCTTGATAACATAAAGTATGAGCTTTATAGTGAAAACAATCCGCTTTATAACTGTATTTCGAGCATTGCAAAGATTTTGCAGTATGTTCTTGATATTGATAACCCAACCGCCACCGTTAAGGAAGAAATTGAGATTTCAAGAGAATATATAAACATTCTCGCATTTAGATATCTTAAAGAAATCAATTTCGAGGTTCAAATTGATGATGAACTTCTAAAGTGTGAAATGCTCAAGTTCTCAATTCAACCTATACTTGAAAACGCCGTTCAACACGGACTTCGCCGCCGCAAGAGTGATTGGAAAATCACCCTTAAAATGCACAAGATTGGAAAGAATATTGCTGCAGTTGAAATAGCCGATAACGGCGTTGGTATTGACGAAGAGAGCCTTGGTGAACTTAATACTAAAATAAGGGATACCGAACGAGCTTCTGCCCGTCATGTTGGTCTTCGTAACATAAACCGCAGACTTAAACTTATGTATGGTGAAGACTGCGTTATAACGGTTTATAGTAATAAGGGCGAGGGAACAACCTGCAAGTTTAATGTTAAGCTTGAAGAAGAAAAATAAAATACTAAAGTGTAAAAAAGCATATATACTTTTTATACTTTGTATGGTATAATAAATAGAAATTTTGAATGGAGATAGCGTTATGCAAGAACCGTTAAAAATATTTAAAAACGTAACTGTAAAAAGCATAAATCCCGATGATAATATGCATTATTTCTTCGGGTATTATGACCTTATGCCATTTGATAAAACAGGCAGATATCATTTAGCTCACAGGGTATCATTTTTTGATAGACTACCTGAAAAGGATGATGTTTGTGAAATAGGTCTTATAGATACCGAAAATAACACTTTTAAAAAACTCGGAGAAACAACCGCTTGGAATTTCCAACAGGGTGCTTTACTTAACTTTTATGGCGATGACGCTATTATATATAATGTAAGAAATGAAAACGGTTACGGTGCTCTTATCAAATATTTGAATGGTGAAGAGAAAAAAATTCCTATGCCACTTGCAACCTCAAGTTCAAATTCTAAAGTTGGAATTAGCATAAACTTTAATCGTATTTTCGATTTTAGACCTGGTTACGGATATGCAGGTATACCTGATAAGTTTGCTGATGAAAAATCTCCCGCTGAAGATGGTGTTTTTAGGGTGGACCTCGAAACAGGGGAGAGTAAATTAATAATTACATATAAAGATTTAGTTGAGCAGTTCCCCGAAGAGCCTTATGCCTCGGCAAAACTTCTTGTAAATCACATAAATCTTAACCCCAAGGGCGACAGATTTGTTATGCTTCTTCGTAACTTCCTTATTGAAGGTTACACCTGGAAAACCATGCTTATCGCGAGTGACCTTGAGGGCAATATGGTACCACTCACCAACTATCGTTTCAATTCACATTACTGTTGGAAGAATGACAGAGAATTGCTCATTGTATCCGATAATGAGGATAAAAAGGGTTGTTGGCTGTTTGATACATATACAGGTGAAGCCAAATTTATCGATATGCCGGGACTCGATGGGCGAGATATTCACTGTCTTTATTCACCCGACCAAAAATATATAATCGGCGATGCCTATCCGGAAGAAAATTATCCTTATCGCAATCTAATGGTTTATGACTGCGAAGAGGGGACCTTCGAGCCAATGCTCGCATCCCTCTCAACTGCCGATGCAAATTGGGATATCCGTTCCGACCTTCACGCAAGGTTTGATAGAACAGGAAATCAAATTTCTTTTGATGCAACACACAATAACAAGCGCGAAATTTGCGTTATAGATATGAAGAATTTTTAGGAAGTGTTTTAAATGAAAGCAATTAACGAGGTTTACATAAAGCCAAAAAGAACCGAACGAGTTATCCAATTCGGCGAGGGCGGTTTCTTGCGCGGTTTCTTTGATTGGATGCTTGAAAAATGTAATAATGCGGGTGTTTTTGACGGAAGCGCAGTAGTAGTTCAACCCATCGAGCGTGGACTTTGTGATAAATTAACCGAACAAGATTGTCTTTACACCAATATTATTCGTGGTGTGGAGGGCGTTGAACAGGAGGTAATAACCTCTATTTCAAGATGTGTAAATCCTTATGAAGATTATAATGCATTCCTCTCACTTGCTGAAAATAAGGATGCAAAAATAGTAGTTTCTAATACCACCGAGAGCGGCATTGTTTACGAATATGTGGAGTATGATGAAACAAGCGTTCCAAAAACATTTCCTGCAAAGGTAACTGCGCTTTTAAAAAAGCGTTTCGAATGTGGACTTGAAGGCTTTGTTTTCCTCCCTTGTGAACTTATAGAGGCAAACGGAACAAACCTTAAAGAGTGCGTTTTAAAACATGCGAAAGATTGGAATTTAGGTGAAGATTTCACTTCCTTTATAGAGAACGATAATATCTTCTGTAACACACTTGTTGATAGAATTGTTACAGGTTATCCAAGGGATGAAAAAATCGACCTTCCTTATATAGACAATATGGTAAACACTGCAGAATATTATCATTTATGGGTAATTGAGTCCGACCGTGATGTTTCGGAAATCTTGCCCTTTAAAAAGGCAGGACTTAATGTTGTTTACACCGATAATCTCACAAATTACCGTTCAAGAAAGGTGCGCATTTTAAATGGCGCACACACTTCGACAGTTGCCTTTGCTATGCTTAATGATATCGAAACAGTTAAGGATGCTATGGAAAATGACCTTACAAAAAATCATCTTGAAAAGGCAGTTTTTGAAGAAATTATTCCAACATTAACATTACCGCTTGATGAATTACGTGATTATGCTAATAGTGTTTTAACACGCTTTAAAAACCCGTATATCCGCCACTTCTGGCGTTCAATTTCATTGAATTCAGTTAGTAAATTTAAGGTCCGTGTACTTCCGTCACTTTTAGAGTATCACGCGAAATTTGGTAAAGCTCCTGAAAGACTTACCTTTGCGCTCGCTTGCCTTATAAAACTTTATAAGACTATGGAGATAGACGATGATGCAGCGGTTGTAGAGAAGATGAAATCGGGCACAGTTAGTGAAATATTGAGTGATGTAACCCTTTGGGGCGAAGATATAAGCTTCCTTTTGACAGAGGTTTCAAAGTATGATAATAACTAAAAAGGATAATGTTGAAATTAACCTTGAGAATGGCCATAAATATGCCCTTTACGATATAAAAAAGGGCGAAAATATTATTAAATATGGCTTTCCAATAGGTAAGGCAACCACCGATATTAAAAAGGGTGAGCATATCCATACTCATAATATTTCCACTAATTTGGGTGGAAAAATTGAGTATGAATATACCTCCGCATTTACTGAAATCACACTTCCCGAAATACCCGAAGAATTAAAATATTTTTATGGTTTTGTTCGTGAAGACGGAAGCGTTGGTATAAGAAATGATATTTGGATAGTCAACACGGTTGGATGCGTTAATAAGATTTCTGAAAGGTTATCGAAGTTAACGGGTGCATTTTCTTTCCCACATCCTTTCGGTTGCTCGCAGCTTGGCGAAGATAATGCTACCACCCAAAAGATTTTAAAGGGACTTATTAACCATCCGAATGCAGGTGGTGTGCTTGTTTTAGGTCTTGGTTGTGAAAATAATAATATCGAAGAGATGAAAAAGGTTCTCGGAGAAGTCAACGAGAAAAGGGTTAAGTTCTTAAATGTTCAGGACTTCGACGATGAAATTGCCGAGGGTGTAAGACTCATTGATGAACTAAAAGAATATGCCTTAACCTTTAAGCGTGGGAAACTACCGATAAGCAAATTAACTGTCGGTCTTAAATGCGGCGGCAGTGATGGATATAGCGGCATTAGTGCGAATCCGCTCGTTGGTAGGTTTACCGATATTTTAACTGAATGCGGCGGCAGAGCAGTACTGACTGAGGTGCCCGAAATGTTCGGAGCCGAGCAACTGCTTATGAATAGAGCCGAAAATAAGGAAATTTTCGATAAAACAGTAAACCTTATAAATAATTTTAAAGATTACTTTACTGCGCACAATCAGGTGGTTTATGAAAACCCATCGCCCGGAAATAAGGCAGGTGGCATAACAACGCTTGAGGAAAAATCACTCGGTTGTGTCCAAAAGGGCGGAAATGCCATTGTCCGTGATGTGCTTGATTATGGTGATACAGTAGTAAAAAGCGGTTTATCTCTTCTTAATGGTCCCGGTAACGATATCGTTGCTATAACCAATTTAACCGCCGCGGGTGCAAATATTATTTTATTCACAACGGGTAGGGGAACACCGCTTGGTGCCCCCGTTCCAACCGTTAAAATAGCAACAAATTCGCTCCTTGCCAACAAAAAGGCAAATTGGATAGATTTTGATGCATCTCCCGTTTTAGAAACAGGAGATTTTGATAATCTTTCATTGTCTCTTCTCGAAAAATGTGTTAATATAGCTAATGGAGAGGAAACGAAAAACGAGCAAAACGGTTACCGTGAAATCTCAATTTTTAAGGATGGAGTTGTACTTTAAATGAAAAAGAATTATATGTTAGGTAACAAAACTGCGGTAAAGGTTTATAACCAAATAAAAGATTTACCGATTATAGATTATCACTGTCATTTATCCCCACAGATGATATATGAGGACAAGCCTTTCACTAATATTGCTGAAATTTGGCTTGGCGGCGACCACTATAAATGGCGCCTTATGAGAACTGTTGGTATAAACGAGGATGAAATCACAGGCGATACCCCTTGGGATACTAAGTTTATGAACTATGCCTCGGCTATTGAGTTTTCACCCGAAAATCCGCTTTACCATTGGTCACATATGGAGCTCTCAAAGTATTTTGGTATCGATATGCCGCTTAATAGCAAGAACGCTAAAGAAATTTTAGCAAAGGCAAACGAGCATATTAAGGCAACAAAAATGTCGCCAAGAAAGCTTATAAAGGATTCTAAGGTTGAGTGCATCTGTACCACCGATGATGTTATTGATGATTTAAAATTCCATAAGCTTATTGCTGAAGATAAAACCTTTGATGTTAAGGTTTTACCTTCGTTCCGTGTTGATAATTTGTTGCTCGTTGAAAGAGAGAATTATCCCGAATATTTAGCAAAACTTAGCGAAATGTCGGGCATTGAAATCAAGGACTATAAGTCATTTAAAGCGGCAATTGAAAACCGCCTTGATTTCTTCGTGGAAATGGGTTGTCGTGTAACAGATACAGGTCTTGCTTACTTCCCTGACAGAATTTCAAGCGATGCAGTTTGCGCTAAAACTTTTAAGAAGATTTTAAGCCAAGATGAGTTAAAGCGCGAAGAGTATTTAGGATTCCTCGGTAATGTGTATGTATTCCTTGGTAAGCTTTATAAAGAGAGAAATCTCATTATGCAGTGGCACTTGGCATCGGATAGAAATATCAATACAGCACTTTACAAGCGTTTAGGTCTTGACTGCGGCGTTGACTGTATGGGTAACCCGGTAAGCGGTCCCGCATTATTTACTTTGCTTGATGCTATAAACGAAAATTCAGGACTTCCGAAGACCATCGTTTATACCTTAACCCCTGCAAATGCCGAGCAAATCGGTACTATCACAAGTGCATTTCCAAATGTTTGCTGTGGTGCGGCTTGGTGGTTCTGTGACCACAAGCGCGGAATTGAACACGAGCTTCAGGTAATTGCCGAAAACTCTTCCCTTGGCTCTTTCTACGGAATGCTTACTGATAGCCGTTCATTCCTTTCTTATGCACGCCACGATTATTTTAGAAGAATTCTTTGCAATAAGATTGGCGAATGGGTAGAAAAAGGCGAGTATGATAAGGATAGCGCAGTAGAACTTGCCGCAAGAATATCTTATAAAAATATTAAAAGAGATATCGGATAGGTTGATAAATTATGGGCCGTTTATTTAAAGAACACGAGAAAAGACAGGTTTCTTCCCTTGGTGGATTTTGGCGCTTTATTGAGGATGCCGAAAAAAAGGGAGAGCAAGAAGAATGGTTCAAAAACTTCCCTGAAACAAAGCAGAAAATATTTGTTCCTTCCTGTTGGAATTGTGCCTTTGGCAAACTCGAATATTTCGGTATTGCTTGGTATGAGCGAGAAATTGATATAACCTCTAAAAACTCTCTTTTAGAGTTTGAGGGTGTGCTTTCCTATGCAAAGGTTTGGCTTGATGGGGAATATTTAGGTAACCATTACGGTGGTTATACTTCTTTCTCTTTCGCTCTTACGGATATAGAAAAGGGTAGGCATACATTAACTGTTATGGTAGATAACTCAGCAGATGATGCAACTCTGCCGAGCGATGTTGCCGATTGGTATCGCTATGGCGGTATCATCCGTGATGTTAAACTTCATAATCTTAAAAATACCTATATTTCTTCAATGCATATAAGCTATGAATTGTCGAAAAATCTTGATAGCGCCGAGGTTTTAGTTAAGGCAAATATTTCTTCACTTGGTGGAGAAAGGCAGGAGAATCTAACCTTAAAATTTGATGGCAAGCAGGTTGCGCAGCAAAGCGTGATGCTCGGCGAAGAAAAAACCTTTGAGTTTAAGTTTAGTGCAGAGAATATTTCGCTTTGGGATATAGATGCACCTAATCTTTATACCGTTAAAATCAGTACAGGCGATGATGACATTATTGACCGTATTGGTTTTAGAAAGATAGAAACCAAGGAAAATAAAATCTTCCTTAATGGAAAGAGTATTTTCCTAAAGGGTGTAAACCGTCATGAAGACCACCCCGAGTTTGGTAATGCTTTCCCTGTATCGCTTATGCAAAAAGACTTGGATATAGTGAAAAACTTAGGTTGTAATACAATTCGTGGCTCACATTATCCTAATTCTAAAGAGTTTTTAGATTTGCTTGATGAAAACGGAATTCTATTTTGGAGCGAAATCCCAATGTGGGGCGAGCAAAATGTTGAAACTCTTAACAAGCCGATTTTGCTTTCTCGTGCACTTTATATGCACACCGAAATGGTTAATCAGTATTTTAACCATCCTTCAATAGTAATATGGGGCATGCATAACGAGATTGAAACTAAAGAGCAAATCGCAGTTGCTATTACTGAAAAGATATATAATCTTTTAAAAAGCCTTGATTCTTCAAGACTTATAACCTATGCTACCGATAGAGCAGAAAAGGATATTTGCTTAAAGTATTGCGATTTTATTAGTATAAATAAGTATTTCGGTTGGTATGGCGGCGGCACTGATGCGTGGAAAGGCTTTTTTGATGAGCTTAAAGTTTGGTTTAAAGAGCAGGGTGTGAGCGAAAAGGCAGTTGTTATGTCTGAATTTGGCGGTGCTGCGCTTTACGGAAATCATACATTTGATAATATCAAGTGGAGCGAAGAATATCAGTCAAATCTATTAAGCGAAAGCATAGATGCCTTTATAGAATCGGGAATGATTACAGGTACATACGTTTGGCATTTTGCCGATGCGAGAACCATAAGACCCGTAACTGATAGAGCAAGAGGCTTTAATAATAAGGGAATTCTTAATGAATATAGAAAACCAAAAGCTGCTTACTTTACAGTCAAAGAGAAATATAACAAATTATAAAAAAACCGGTATCCGAAAGGATACCGATTTTTTGTGTTTATTTATAGTATTTAACTGCCGAGTCAAACATTCCGATATCGAAGTTGCCTTCAACATTCTTGTAAAGACCTTTATCAATACGCTCGGAGTGACCCATCTTACCGAATACTCTACCGTCTGGCGAGAGGATACCCTCAATAGCTGAATATGAGCCGTTGGGGTTGAATGCAATATCCATAGTTGGATTACCCTCAAGGTTAACATACTGTGTAGCAATTTGTCCGTTAGCGGCAAGAGTCTTAATAACCTCATCACTTGCGATAAATCTACCTTCACCGTGAGAAATCGGAACGGTGTAAACCTCATCGGGCTTGGTGTTCATAAGCCAAGGAGATTTATTAGATGCAATTCTTGTTCTAACGAGCTTCGATTGGTGTCTGCTAATGGTGTTAAAGGTAAGTGTCGGCATAGTCTCATCAGTATCAACAATCTTACCGTAAGGAACAAGACCTAACTTGATAAGTGCCTGGAATCCGTTACAAATACCGCACATAAGACCATCGCGGTTTTCGAGAAGATTTGTAATCTCATCCTTGATTTCGGCTGAACGGAAGAAAGCGGTTATGAATTTACCCGAACCGTCAGGCTCGTCACCGCCAGAGAAACCGCCGGGAACGAATATCATTTGAGATTTTCTAATCTCTTCGGCAAAGTTTTCAGCCGATTCAGCAACAAGTGCGCTGGTTAAGTTCTTGATAACGAAGATTTTAGCCTCGCCGCCTGCACGCTCAACAGCCTTTGCACTGTCGTATTCACAGTTAGTACCCGGGAAAACAGGGATAAGAACACGGGGCTTTGCAAAGGAAGTTTTTGCAACATAAGGAGCGGTAGCGCAAGCTTCAAACTTTTCTACCTTTTCATCCGCAGTAGCAATATTGCAACTATATACACTTTCAAGTTTATCTTCATAAATCTTTGAAAGTTCGTCAAGTGTGATTTTACTGTCACCCTTAACGATTGCCTTATCAGCAATAGTTTCGCCGATAAGTATTCCGTCTTCGATTTCTTCGGTTGTTTCAAGAATGAATGAGCCATAGTTGTAAGCAAAAATAGCCTCATCCGAAATCATATCGTTGTATTTAAAGCCGATAGAGTTACCGAATGCCATCTTCATAATGCCTTCCGCGACACCGCCGTAGGTCGGAGTGTAGGCTGCTTTAACGATGCCCTTTCTCATAAGAGCGGTAACACGGTTAAAGAGAGAGATTTGTGAAGAGGTAACGGGTAGACCAAAACTATCATAAACAGGATTTAAGAGATAAACCTTATTTCCTGCCGCCTTAAACTCGGGGGAGATAACCTCGCTTACTTTACCTGTTGTAACAGCAAAGGAAACGAGTGTTGGCGGAACATCTAAATCTTCGAATGAGCCGCTCATAGAGTCCTTACCACCGATAGAGCCGATGCCGAATTCCTTTTGTGCTTTGAAAACACCGAGAAGTGCGGCAAGGGGTTTGCCCCAACGGGTAGCATCTTTACCGGGACGCTCGAAATATTCCTGGAAGGTTAGATAAACATCCTCAAAGGAAGCACCTGCGGCAATAAGCTTAGAAACCGATTCAACAACTGCTAAATATGAGCCGTGATAGGGGGAAGCCTCTGAAATGAATGGGTTATAACCCCAAGACATATAAGAACAGTCGTCGGTTTGACCACGCTCTAACGAGATTTTATGTACCATAGCCTGAATAGGCGTAATTTGGTTTTTACCGCCGAATGGCATAAGAACTGTGCCTGCACCTATGGTTGAGTCAAAACGCTCTGAAAGGCCACGTTTTGAGCAAACGTTGAGGTCATCGGCAAGTGCCTTGTAATTAGAAACGAAATCACCCTCGTAAGCCTTTTTAAAGGGTAGGGGATTATTTATTTTAATACCTATATGCTTTTCAGCACCATTTGAGTTAAGGAACTCACGTGAAATGTTAACGATTTCCTTTCCGTTCCAAGTCATAACAAGTCTTGGCTCTTCGGTTATCTTCGCAACAACAGTTGCCTCGAGATTTTCCTTAGCGGCAAGTTCTTTGAAGCGTTCAACATCTTTAGGCTCAACAACAACCGCCATTCTTTCCTGTGATTCACTGATAGCAAGTTCAGTACCGTCAAGACCGTCATACTTCTTAGGAACTGCGTTAAGGTCAATTTTAAGACCGTCTGCAAGTTCACCGATAGCAACCGAAACACCACCTGCACCAAAGTCATTACAACGCTTAATCATAAGAGATGCTTCGGGGTTTCTAAAGAGTCTTTGAAGTTTTCTTTCTTCCGGTGCGTTACCCTTTTGAACTTCGGCACCGCAGGATTCAAGGGAAGAAAGTGTGTGCGATTTAGAGGAGCCTGTTGCACCGCCGCAACCGTCACGACCTGTTCTACCGCCGAGAAGAATAACTATATCATCAGGGTCGGGAACTTCTCTTCTAACATTTTTAGCAGGAGCCGCCGCAATAACTGCACCGATTTCCATTCTCTTTGCGGCATAGCCATCGTGGAAGAGTTCGTCAACCTGACCGGTAGCAAGACCAATTTGATTACCGTAGGAAGAATAACCCGCCGCCGCAGTTGTAACAATCTTTCTTTGAGGGAGTTTGCCCTTCATTGTTTCTTCAACAGGTTTTAACGGGTCGGCAGCACCTGTAACACGCATAGCGGCATAAACATAGCTGCGTCCCGATAGCGGGTCACGAATAGCACCGCCGATACAGGTAGCCGCACCGCCGAAAGGCTCGATTTCGGTTGGGTGGTTGTGTGTTTCGTTTTTGAAAAGGAGCAACCAATCTTGCTCTTCACCGTCAACTGTTACCTTTATTTTAACAGTACAAGCGTTGATTTCTTCCGATTCATCTAATTTTTCAAGTTTACCTTCTTTGCGCAAGTATTTCACGGCAAGAGTTGCAATATCCATAAGATTTTGCGGCTTTGTTCTGCCAAGCTCTTCTCTTGTTGCAAGATAATCCTTATAGGTTTCAAAAATAGTTTCGTTATCACATTCAACTGTGTCGATAGTGGTTAAGAATGTGGTGTGGCGGCAGTGATCCGACCAATATGTGTCTATCATACGGATTTCGGTGATGGTGGGGTCTCTATCCTCATTCTTAAAATATTCCTGACAAAAGGCAATATCATCACTATCCATAGCAAGACCATAATTGTCAACAAATTCAGATAATTCTTCTCTTGAAAGTTTTATAAAGCCGTTAAGTGTTTCAACCTCGGTTGGAATTTCATAAACTGCCTTTAAAGTTTCGAATCTTTCCATGGAAGCCAAGCGGCTTTCAACTGCGTTGATAACATGCTTCTTAATTCTTTCAAAATCGTTTTCGGTAAGATTTCCATAAAGAACATAAACACGAGCGGTGCGAACTAAAGGACGCTCACACTGAGATAAAAGCTGAATACACTGTGCAGCCGAGTCAGCGCGTTGGTCAAACTGACCGGGTAGATATTCGGCCGCAAAAACGAAAGCGGCACCATTTGTATCAATTTCTTCACCGATTATATCGGTTTGAGGCTCGGAGAAAACCTTGCTTTTTGCATTTTCGAAAATGCTTTCTTCAATGTTTTCAACATCATATCGGTTAATAAGCCTTAAACACTCGAGCCCTTTTATTCCTAAAAAGGAGGTAATATCGTTTTTGAGCGCATTAGCCTCGTGTGCAAACTCTTTTTTCTTTTCAACAAAAATTCTATAAACCATTTTAGTTTTCCTCCTTACTAAGAGCTCTTTTTCCTATATCTTTGCGATAAAATGCATTATCAAAGGAAACATTTTTAACCTGTGCGTAAGCGTTATCAATAGCACTCTTTAGTGTTTTACCTGTTGCAACAACACCTAAAACGCGTCCGCCCGCTGTGAGGATTTTATCGTTATCTAATTTTGCACCTGCTATATAAAGCTCTCCTGCAAAATCATCGCTAACCTTTATTTCAAAGCCTGATTTATAAGCCTTTGGATAACCCTCACTTGCCATAACAACACAAGCTGCATTCTTATTTGCAAACTTAACCTCAGTATTTAATAGTGTTCCGTTCCTACAAGCCTTCATAACGGTCAAAAGGTCGCTTTCAAGGAGAGGAAGAACAACTTGAGTTTCGGGGTCGCCGAAACGGCAGTTGTATTCAATAACGCGAGGTCCTTTTGGTGTTAGCATAAGACCAAAGTAAAGACAACCCTTAAAGGTGCGACCTTCACTATTCATAGCGTTAATCGTGGGGATAAATATTGTATCCATACACTCTCTTGCTATATCCTCGGTGTAATAGGGGTTAGGAGCGATAGTTCCCATACCGCCTGTGTTAAGTCCCTCGTCATTATCAAGCGCACGCTTGTGGTCCATAGAGGAAACCATGGGCTTAACACATTTACCGTCGGTAAAGCAAAGCACCGAAACTTCGGGACCTGTTAAAAATTCCTCGATAACGATATTGTTACCGCTATCGCCGAACATTTTATCCTCCATAATTTCCTTAACTGCATTTATGGCTTCATCTCTTGTGTTAGCGATTATAACACCCTTGCCAAGAGCAAGTCCATCCGCCTTAACAACAATCGGAATTTCGGCAGTTTCGAGATATTTTATGGCATCTTCAGCATTGCTGAAAACCTCATATTGTGCAGTAGGAATATTATATTTTTTCATAAGGTTTTTCGAGAAAACCTTGCTTCCCTCGATAATTGCAGCTTTTTTCTCAGGACCAAAGCAGGGGATACCATTTTCTTCAAGGGCATCAACCGCTCCTAAAACAAGCGGGTCATCGGGAGCAACAACTGCGAAATCAATGCTATTTTTGGTGGCAAAATCAACTATAGCGGGGATATCCTTGGCGCCAATATTAACGCAGGTAGCATCTTTTGCAATGCCGCCGTTACCGGGTAAAGCATAGATTTCACATATATCTTTATTCTTTTTAAGGCTTTTAATTATGGCGTGTTCTCTTCCGCCACCGCCTACAACCATTATTTTCATAAATCTTGTTCCTTTATATAGATTAGTGGTGGAAAAGTCTCATTCCTGTGAACGCCATAGCAATTCCGTACTTGTTGCAGCAGTCAATAACTGCATCATCACGGATAGAGCCACCCGGCTCTGCGATATAGGAAACGCCGCTTCTATATGCGCGTTCAATGTTATCATCAAACGGGAAGAAGGCATCACTTCCGAGTGCAACACCAGAAACAGTTTTAAGATATTCCTTAATATCCTCATCAGTTAAAGGCTCGGGTTGAACCTTAAAGTATTTTTGCCAATTTCCGTCAGCGCAAACATCCTCTTCGTTGCGGTTGATATATCCATCAATAACATTATCTCTTGTAGGTCTTGCAATATCGTCAAGGAAGGGGAGGTTTAACACCTTGTCGTGTTGACGAAGGAACCAAGTATCAGCCTTGCTTCCTGCAAGTCTTGTGCAGTGAATTCTTGACTGTTGACCTGCGCCTACGCCGATAGCCTGTCCGTCAGTTGCAAAGCAAACCGAGTTAGACTGTGTGTATTTAAGTGTGATAAGGCTTATTATAAGGTCACGAATTGCACTTTCGGGCAAATTCTTATTCTCGGTAACAATGTTTGAAAGAAGTTCACGGTTGATTTTGAAGTTGTTTCTTCCTTGCTCAAATGTGATACCGTAAACCTGCTTGGTTTCAATCTCGGCAGGAACAAAATCGGGGTCAATTTTAACAATGTTATAATTGCCGTTTCTCTTTGTCTTTAAGATTTCAAGTGCCTCAGGCTCGTAACCTGGAGCGATAACACCGTCCGAAACCTCGCGCTTGATGAGAAGTGCAGTTGTAACGTCACAAACATCCGAAAGAGCTACCCAGTCACCGAAAGAACACATACGGTCGGTACCTCTGGCTCTCGCATAAGCACAAGCGAGGGGAGAAGCATCAAGGTTTTCAATATCATCAACAAAACAAGCCTTTTTAAGCTTTTCGGGGAGGACAGTGCCAACTGCCGCACTTGTTGGGCTAACATGCTTAAAGGAAGTAACAGCGGGTAGACCTAAAGCCTCTTTTAATTCCTTTACTAACTGCCAAGAGTTAAATGCATCAAGGAAGTTAATGTATCCGGGTCTGCCCGAAAGGATTTCAATAGGAAGCTGGGTTCCGTCAGCCATATATATTTTTGATGGTTTTTGGTTGGGGTTACAACCATATTTCAATTCAAATTCTTTCATTTTTCTTCTCCTTAAATTTTAAGCAATTCTTTCGCTATATAGTCAGCCATAATTCTGTTGCCTTTATCGCTTGGATGAAGTCCATCGGGGACAACCGAAACGTCGGTGGGGTCTATAATGTCGCTACGGAATAAATCAATAACGGGAACATCATATTTTTTGCAAACATTAATTATAGCGTTAACATAGTCGGCTAAAATCTTGCCATCATGGTTTGGCTCGTTTTCGGTTATTCTTCTAATAGGTGTCATAAAAATGAGTTTTGCGTTGGGGAATTCATTTTGCAGTTTTTTTATGAGGATATTAACTGCACCGTAAAAGGTATAAATATCTGTGCTGTCAATATCGCCCATAGTGGAGTCTCCATGGCCAAAGTCGTTGGTTCCGCCGAAAATAACAATTGCATCGGCATCATTTGGCATAATCTCGGTGCGGAGTGCAAAATACATATCAAAGGGATGAGCATAGGGCTTTGCTTGCTTGGCAATTCTTGTTCCGCTAATTCCACAGTTATAAGCCTCAGCTAAACCATATTCTCGCTTGATAATTTGGTGAAAGGAGTTTTCAGGTGCGGTTGTTCCAACACCCTGAGTAATACTATCACCAAGAAAACTGATTTTTAAATTTTCAAGTTTCATAATTAAGCCTCATTCTTATTAACTATTCTTGACTCATATTTTCCGCTTTCAAGGTCGATATATCTAACAAAGAGTGAAACTTTGTTATCTTCATTTAAGTTCTTCCAAATTAAATCGGTGAGTGCATCGATATCCATATCGGGAAGTTCAAGTGTTTTAGGCTCGCCCTCAAAGCTCGGCAATGGGTTGCCGTCGCACTTGTAAGTGTGGATAAACTTTGCTTTACCCGCAAGAGGATTGTTATAAGCAAAGGTGTATCTCTGGCAGGAAGAACCATCTCCATCAGCCGATTTAAGAATAGACATAGCATAATTCATGTCCCCGTTTTCAAGTCGGATAACACCTGAAATTCTTGGTGTGAAGTTAGGAGCGTCATCCTCAAACTCACGAGTACGAAGTGCCTGTTCAAAGGTCATTTGTCTATCCATAAGTTCATAAATTGTATCGGTTTGGTCACCGTTAGTAACAATGGTTTTATTGCCTAAAACTCTAACGGGTGCATAAATGATAAGATGTGGGTCTGTCATCTTTGACTCGTCAAAAGCTTGAGTGCGGATACCCTCGCCGTCTGTCACGAAAACTCGGTTGCGACTATTTTCACTTCTACCCATAATGAAGTAAGCGGTTATAGCCTTTTTACCGTCAGCACTTTTGCCGATGATAATACCTCTTCCGTGATATGCTAAGGAATTTAGCTCATTTGCAATAGATTTAATTTCCATTTTATTTTCCTCCAATATATGTTCGCCCGTCTTTAACGGTGATTTTTTCATCGCATAATAGTTTTACTGCCTCGGGAAGAATTTTCCATTCCGCCTGTTCCATAATTCTTCGTTGCAGGGTTTCAGGTGTATCAGTATCTAAAACCTCAACTGCCTTTTGAAGAATGATAGGTCCTGCATCGCATTCGGCAGTAACGAAATGAACGGTTGCGCCCGAAACCTTAACGCCCTTTTTAAGAGCTTCTTCGTGAACATGAAGTCCATAGTAACCCTTGCCGCAAAAAGAGGGGATAAGAGCGGGATGAACATTCACCATTTTGTTAGGGAATGTATCGCAAACCGCATCTCCGAGTATGGTCATAAAGCCTGCATAAACAATCACATCGGCTTTTTCTTCAAGCAAAGCATCGCGCATATCGCTACTATATGTATCAATATCGGAATAATCTTTCCTTGCAAGAACACGGGTTTTAATTCCGTTTTCTTTTGCCCTTGTTAGAGCGTAAGCATCAGGCTTTGACGCGATAACACAGGTTATCTTGCCGCAACCTAACTCACCGCGTTTTTCAGCATCGATAAGTGCTTGTAGATTTGTGCCGCCACCCGATGCCAAAACAACTATGTTTTTGGTGTTATTCAATGATAACACCTCCGTCACCTTCTATAACTGAGCCGATGATATAAGGCTCTTCGCCTGCCTTAGTTAAAACTTCAAGAGCCTTATCGGCATCCTCTTTAGCAACCACAATGCTCATACCAACGCCCATATTAAAGGTGTTATACATATCGCGTTCAGGAATATTTCCAACCTTTGCAATAAGGTCAAAGATGGGAAGAACCTTAACTGAACTCTTATCAATTTTAGCCGAGAAACCTTTTGGTAAACTTCTCGGAATATTTTCATAGAAGCCGCCGCCTGTGATATGAGAAACTGCCTTAACCTTAACCTGCTCAATAAGTGAGAGTAAAGCCTTAACATAAATCTTTGTAGGAGTGAGTAGGGTTTCGCCAATCGACTTACCGCCAAGCTCTGCACAAGGAGAGGTTATATCACTGTTCTCAACATCGAACACCTTGCGAACGAGTGAGAAACCATTTGAGTGAACACCGCTTGAGGGAAGAGCAATAATAATGTCGCCCTCTTTAACGGTTGAGTTATCAAGAACCTTTTTCTTGTCAACAATACCAACAGCAAAACCTGCCAAATCGTAATCATCCTCGGGCATCATACCGGGATGCTCTGCAGTTTCGCCGCCTATAAGAGCCGCACCCGACTGAACGCAACCCTCGGCAACACCGCTAACTATTTCGGCAATCTTTTCGGGAATGTTTTTGCCGCAAGCGATATAGTCAAGGAAGAAGAGGGGTTTTGCACCAACGCAAATAATATCGTTAACACACATAGCAACGGCATCAATACCGATAGTGTCATGCTTGTCAAGAAGTATTGCAAGTTTAACCTTGGTACCGCAACCATCGGTTCCCGAAACTAAAACGGGCTCTTCCATACCTGTTGGAAGACCAAAGCAACCGCCAAATCCGCCAACATCATCAAGGCAACCCTCATTCTTTGTTCTTGCGATGTGTTTTTTCATAAGTTCAACTGCTTTGTAACCTGCGGTGATATCAACGCCTGCTGCAGCATAAGAAGCCGATTGTGAATTTTTCATAATGTTATCTCCTAAAAATTATTCTTTTCCATTCCAACAGTAAGTGCAAAGTTTTGATTTATCAATTCCAATCGCTTCAATAACACCCTCAAGCGATTGGAATTCAAGTGAAGCAAAGTGAAGCTTTTCGCATATTGCCGAGCGCAACTTTTTGCCGCGTTCGGTTGATGAGTCGCTATATTCATCAATGTATTTGAAGCCCTCTTCACCCTCAAGCTCGAAAATGGTGCTTCGAGTGATTAGCTCCATATCATTTGTGTTACGCGAGAAGTTGAGGTATTTACAACCGTACATAATAGGTGGACAAGCCGACCTCATATGAACGCTCTTGGCTCCGTTTTCATAAAGGAATTCAACCGTTTCACGTAGCTGAGTTCCTCTAACGATAGAGTCATCAACAAATAAAAGGTTTTTATCCTCTATAAGTGAGTGAACGGGGATTTGTTTCATTTTGGCTATTCGGTTTCTATCAACCTGCTTTGCAGGGGTGAAACTGCGAGGCCAAGTAGGTGTGTATTTTATAAAGGGTCTTGCAAAAGGAATGTCACTTTCATTTGCATAGCCTATGGCGTGAGGGGTACCCGAATCGGGAACGCCGCCAACATAATCAATTTTATCGGCAAATCCGTTCTTCGAATCATTTTTTGCCATAATTTCACCATTGCGGTAGCGCATTTGTTCAACGTTGACGCCTTCAAACTCACTTGTAGGATATCCGTAATAAGTCCAAAGGAATGAGCAAATCTTCATTTCTTCTCGAGGACTTGCTAGAACTGTGATACCATCAGCCGTGAGTTCAACTATTTCGGCAGGTCCTAATTCTTTCTCGAGTTTATATCCAAGTTTTTTAAATGCAAACTGTTCAAAACTTGCACAGTAGCCATTTTCATTCTTACCGATAGAGAGGGGAAGCCTGCCAACCCTATCCCTTGCGGCAATGATTGAATTTTTATCGGTTAATATCATAATCGAGGCAGTGCCATCGATAACATCCTGTGCAAAGGCTATGCCCTCGGCAAATGTTTGCTTTTGGCTTATGAGTGCGGCAACAAGCTCGGTGGTGTTAATTTTGCCACCCGTCATAACCGCGCCAAAATGACCGCCGCCTACCGAAAGATATTTATCAATAAGCTCTTTAGCATTGTTTATAATACCAATAGTTGCAACTGCATAGCATCCGAGATTTGAACGGACAATTAAAGGTTGTGGGTCTGAGTCACTAATGCAACCGATTGCCGAGTTACCTTTCATCTCATCAAATATATTTTCAAATTTTGTTCTAAAGGGAGAATTTTCAATATTGTGAATATCCCTTTGTAAACCAATATTTTCGTCATAAGCCGCCATACCGCCGCGGCGAGTTCCTAAATGTGAATGATAGTCGGTCCCGAAGAAGACGTCGGGAATGGCATCACATTTCGAAACAACTCCGAAAAAACCACCCATTTAAAAAATCCTCCTATATGTTAAGCGCACTGTCTTTAGCGAGGATAACCTCACGAGCTTTAACTCTTGCTGCATCAAGCTTGTCTGCAATTTCTTTCTCTTCAACTGAAAGAATTTGAAGTGCTATAAGCGCTGCGTTTGCCGCACCGTCAATAGCAACAGTTGCAACAGGGATACCCGAGGGCATCTGAACTGTTGAGAGAAGAGCATCAAGTCCGTCAAGAGTGGAGGACTTAACAGGAATTCCGATAACGGGAAGAGTTGTGTTTGCAGCGATAGCACCTGCAAGGTGAGCAGCCTTTCCTGCCGCTGCAATAATTGCGGCAAATCCGTTTTCTCTTGCATTCATTGAGAAAGCACGTGCCTGCTCGGGTGTTCTGTGTGCCGAATAGATATGCACTTCATAAGGAACACCATATTCCTTTAAAACATCAACTGCTTTTTGCACAACGGGCAAATCACTGTCACTACCCATTACGATACCGATTTTTTTCATTCTTTTTTCCTCCTATATAGTTTTGTGCCAAACAAAAAAGGGCACTCTACCCCAAATTGAAAAGGAGTAGAATTGCCCAGACGGTCGACACATAACAACTCATTTTGCTCCCCTATGGTAATCCATAAATTCCGTCAGTTACAAAACGGTTTAAATTGTATGTGTATATTATATAATATTTATTCTATTTAGTCAAACATAAATAAGTGATTTTTTCGAATATTTTTTTGTTTATTTTGCCAAATCTTTTATAACCTCACTTGCGATTATAAGTCCTGCAACAGAAGGCACGAAGGCACAACTTGCAGGGATTTGTCTTTTGGCATCGTTTTCTTGCGGTGTGAAGAGCGGTTTTTTAGGCTCTTCCTTTGAATAAACCACCTTTAATTTTTCGATATTTCTTTTCTTTAATTCGCTTCGCATAACACGGGCGAGGGGACAAACGCTTGTTTCATAAATATCGGCAACGCAAAGCTCGGTGGGGTTCAGCTTGTTTCCCGTTCCAAGACAGCTGATTATGGGAACTCCCGCCTCTTTAGCTTTTAGCACAAGCTCGATTTTTCCCGTAACCGAATCTATAGCATCAACAATATAATCATACTCTGAAAAATCGAATAAATTCGAGGTTTCGGGCGTGAAAAAAACATTGTGAGTTTTAACCTTAATATCGGGGTTTATATCGAGAATGTGTGATGCCGCAACCTCGGTTTTAGGTTTGTCGACAGTCTTTAAGGTTGCAAAGATTTGGCGGTTAATATTTGTTATTGAAAAATTGTCATTATCTATAAGGTCAATAGCACCAATGCCGCTACGAGCCAAGGCATCAACCGTATGACCGCCAACGCCGCCTATTCCAAAAATTGCAACACGGCAAGAAGAAAGTTTTTTAAGGCTTTCACTACCTATTAGCATTTCGGTCCTTGAAAACTGATTAAGCAAAAAAACACCTCACAAGTAAACGTTTGAATTAATTAAAATCCTCGGCCTGCGCCACCGCCGCCAAAAGAGCCTCCGCCACCACGGAAACCTCCAAAGCCGCCTGATGAACCCCCACCAAAACCGCCGCCACCAAAGCCTCGCGGTCCGCCAAAGAAAATAATTCCTCTACCGCGGAATAAGAAAAGATATACAAAAAGGAAAATAAGCAACATTCCCCAGGAAATTATTATTTTCGGGGATTCGCTTTCTTCTTCCTCGTAGGGAAGCTGATTTATCGGAATATAACCCTCATCCGCCGAAAGTCCATATTCAATGTAAACCTCGTTCACAAGAGCATTATTTACGGCAACTAAACCTTCTGAAAAATCATCTTCTGCAAAGTAGGGAACACCGTATCGGTCTAAGATTCTGCCTGTTTTACTGTCGGGCAAAGCACCCTCTAAACCGTAGCCAACGGCGATATAAACTTCGCGTTCTTCTAAGGCTAAAAGAAATACAATTCCGTTATCTTTTTCTTCATCGCCAACACCCCATTCACGACCAATATTAAGAGCATAATCAGCAATGGCTTCACCACCGATACTATCAACCGTGATAACGGCTATTTGTGCCGTTGTTTTATCGAAAAGTGCCGCATTTTTAGTGTAAATTTCATTTTCTGCCGAATCGGAAACAATATCAGCGAAATCGTTGATAAAAAACTTTTCGGTTGGCGTAGGATACCCCTCATCAAAACTACAACCGCAAAGCGTTAAGGCAATAATTATTGCCGATAGAATACAAATAAACTTTTTCATAATTAGTCAAACGAAACCTGCGGAACGCTCGAAGCACCCTCGGTTGCCTCGAAATAGTCAGCCTTATCGAATCCAAAAAGGGAAGCGATGATGTTTTTTGGGAAGCGTTTTACGGCAACATTATATTTTTTTGCGGCATCATTATAATCTTTTCTTGCAACTTGGATTCGGTTTTCTGTACCGGCAAGTTCATCGGTTAAAGCATTATATTGCTCGTTTGCTTTAAGCTCAGGATATGCCTCGGTAATAGCATTCACCCAAACCGAAATAGCACCATCTAACTGTTCGTTAGCCTCTGCCTGTTCGGTAACTCCGTTTGCCTTTTGAACCGCAGTACGAGCCTCGGTAACAGCTTTAAAGGTTTCCTGTTCATAGTCGGAATAGCCTTTAACGGTGTTAACGAAGTTAGGAATTAAATCGGCTCTTCTTTGAAGTTGTGTATCAATGGTGGATGCGGCGCTATCAACACTCTCACGCATCTCAACAAGACCGTTATATCCGCCAATAATAGAGAAAATAAGTAACAGTACTAAAGCAGCAATAACAATAATAACAATATTTTTCTTTTTCATTTTATTAAACCTCCTTTGGTTTAATTATATTATATACTCAAATTGTTAATAAATCAATAATTGCAAAAAAAGTTTATTTGTGTTAGAATTGTTTGGTAAAGCAAAAAAGGGGTGAAACTGTGTCTAAAAAAACAATAGCTGCAATCGCAACCGCGCTTGGTGAGGCATCACTTTCGGTTATAAGAATATCGGGAGAAAATGCCATAAAAATAGCGGATAAAATATTCTTTGCCTTTTCGGGTGTTAAACTTCAAGAGTTATCAGGTTACAGTGCCGCTTACGGAGAAATTAAGGATAATGAAAATGTACTTGATGATGGTGTCGCCCTTGTTTTCAAAGCACCTAAAAGTTATACCGGAGAAGATGTTGTTGAACTTTCACTTCACGGCGGAAGACTTATCGCAAGGGATGTACTAAGGCTTATTCTTTCTAATGGTGCAGTTCATGCCGCTCCTGGTGAATTTACCGAAAGAGCTTTTTTGAACGGCAAAACCGACCTTACTAAAGCCGAGAGTATTATGGGACTTATTTCGGCAAAAAGTGATGCACAGTTAAGGCTTTCCCGCAGTGCGCATTTAGGAAAACTTGCAGGAAAAATAGGAAAAATTGAAGAAAAATTAACCACCGCCGCCGCATCAATAGCTGCATATTCCGATTATCCAGAAGAGGATATAGAAGGGCTTAATGAAGAAAACTTCTCGGCTATGCTAACCGATGCTAAAGCAACTTTAAGCGATATGCTTAAAAGTTACGATGCGGGTAGGGTTATTTGCGAGGGTGTTACTACTGCTATTGTCGGCAAACCGAATGTTGGTAAATCAACCCTTATGAATATGTTAAGCGGTGTAGAGCGTTCTATAGTAACCGATGTTGCGGGAACAACAAGAGATATAGTTGAGGACACCGTAAGTGTAGGGGATATCGTGCTTCACCTTTCGGATACTGCAGGTATCCATTCAACCGATGATAAGGTTGAAAAAATAGGTGTCGAACGAGCCGATAACAGAATAGATGAATCGGAACTGATTTTAGCGGTTTTTGACTGCTCAAAACCACTTGATAACGATGATTATGCACTTTTAGAGCGTGTAAAACCACTTAATACAATTGCGATTATAAATAAATCAGATATGGGAACTAACACCGATTTAAGTGCGTTTGATGGGATGTTAAAGGTTAAAACAAGCGCTAAAAACGGGGAAGGATATGATGAATTGTGCAAAGCAATAGCTGAAATCACAGGCACTGCAAATCTTGACCCTGATTCTGCAGTATTAATCGGTGAGAGGCAACGTGCTTGTGCCGAAAGAGCGTTATCGGCAGTTGAAGCAGCAAATGAAGCCCTAACACTCGGTTGCACAGTTGATGCAGTCGGTGTTTGTGTGGATGATGCTCTTGCCGCATTATTCGAACTAACAGGTAAAAGGGTAACAAACGAAGTAACAAATGAAATATTCAGAAGATTTTGTGTTGGTAAATAAACAAAGAGCAAACTCATTTTGAGTTTGCTCTTCTTTCTTTATTCTATCGGTTCAAAATCACTTGCAGGGTGTTTGCAAAGCGGACAAATAAAGTCTTGCGGTAGGGTGTCCCCCTCATAAACATAACCGCAAATTTTACAAACATAGCCTTTTTTCTTTTGCTTTGGTTTCGGTTTAACATTATCAAAATAGTATTGATATGTCATGGATTTCTCTTCATTAAGCGAGAAACTATCAACTACTTTGCAAATAAACTGTGTGTGTGTTCCAAGGTCAATAGTATTTACAACCTCACCACTGATAATTGCATTTATGCCGCCGTAAACATAAGCAACACCGTTTTTTGAAATGATAAAGTTTTCAAAATTTTCGAACTTATCGGTATTTCTGCCACTCTTAAAACCAAAGCGTTCAAAAAGGGAAAAGTCGGCACTTTCGGAAATAACCGAAACATTGAGAAGACCGCTCTCTTTAATCATATCGTGGGTTAGGTTTGATTTATTTACAGTAACCGAAATTTGCAAAGGAGTATCGGTAACCTGTGATACAGTGTTTACAATGCATCCGTTTTGTTTGTCACCACTTTTTGAAGTGAGGATGAACAGACCATATGAAAGTTTAAATAATGCTTCTTTTTGCATAATTTTGCTCCTCTAAATTGTTCTAATACTTATTTCTCCGGAAGAAAGATTTTCTATTTTATCGTTTTTGTGTTTTATCATAAGTGAGAAATCGTCAAGCAAATCTAAAACTTGACCCTTGGATATAATTTCTCCGTTTTTAATAATATTCACTTTTTTTCCAATAACAAAACATTTTTCTTTGTAATAATTAAAAAACGTCTTTTTTTCTATATTTTTATAATATTCAAAGAAGTTTTTAACTATTTCGCAAACGAGTTTGGTTTTTATATCCTCACTATACTCATTAAAGATAAAACCTGCAATATCTTTTATATCATCATCGAAATCATTTTTAGGTCGAAACACGTTTATTCCTATACCGAGAACGGCAAAATCGAGTGTTTGGTCTTGCGGGTTTATACTGCCTTCTGTTAAAATTCCGCAAACCTTTTTACCGTTTATCAGTATATCGTTAACCCATTTGATTTGAGTTTCTTTTTCGCTTAAACATTCAATAGCACGGCTAACGGCAACCGCCGCCGCAGTGGTTATTAAAACGGTCTTTTCGGGCGAAATGGTGGGTTTTAATACAACACTCATATAAATTCCCGTACCATCGGGGGAAGAAAAACTTCGCCCCAGTCTGCCACGACCCGCAGTTTGATGTGATGCTATAACAATGTATCCCTCATCAGCACCGTCTTTTGCCCGTAACTTTGCCAGTGTATTGGTTGAATCAACACTATCTAAAATCTCAAAATTCAGTTTTAAATTTTCGAGAGTTTCATTTATAATTTCTTTTTTTATCATAATTAACCCTTAAAAAGCAAATCTGAGAGTTGTGCTAATTCCTTCATTTTTAACTGCTCACTTCTCACAGTTTCAGATAAACCGCAAATTGCGAGTGCATCTTTAATTATATCTTTTGGGATACCGAGTGTGTTTGAAACCGTGTTAACAAGTGTCTTGCGTCTTTGAGCAAAACA
>JAZUMI010000061.1:0-8732 GCA_045603505.1 Acutalibacteraceae bacterium | reverse complement strand
TGGCTTTGTTATAACATATTCCTTATTTTCGTTATCGAAAAATCCGTATTTCATATTATTTTATCCTTTCGCCTTTTTGGAAGACAGCAACAACATTAAATTGCTTGTCTAAAATTATAATATCAGCTCGCATTCCCGTTTTCAGTTCGCCTCTATCGGTAACACCCGCGGCGCGAGCGGGGTTAACACAAGCCATAGTTGCTATTTCTTCGGGGGTGTAGCCTAATTTAAACATATTCTTCGCACCAACTGTATCACGTGAGAACAAACAACTTATATATTGGAAGTCATAACCCCCGCTGTATGAACGAGCAAAGACTGTCATTTACTTTCTTGTTCTCTTAATGCCTTTTGCTCGGGAGAGTAATAATTTTTATCAAAAATGAAATCATAAATCTCGTTTTTGGCCTGTTCTAAGTCAAGCCAATAATACCACACACCTGAAATGATTTTGCCTTTTGAGGAAACATTGTCATTAGGTATGCTTATTTCTTCGAACTTAAGACCTTTTGAAACCGCCCAGGTTCCAAGCGAAATTATATCACTTGTGGAAAGAGAGGTTTCGCATTCCGAAAGGAACAAATCTGCGAGGGTTGGAAGCTTAGCAACACTAACATTCTTCATTTCTTCAAAAACGGCGGCAATAACCTCTTTTTGTCGGTTACCGCGCATAATATCGCTATCGGTCTTTCTGAGTCTTGCATAGCAGAGTGCTTGAGCGCCTGTGAGCCTCTGAACACCCGGTTGCTTTATAAGTTCGCCCTTGATACCCATTTCGTCAAGGTAAGGAATAATGTTCGTGTTTATTTCGTTCATTTCCTTTTTATCAACATCGATGGTAACACCGCCCACATAATCAATTATATGAACGAACTGGAAGAAGTTCATGGTAACATAATCGGTAATCTCAAACCCAAAATTCTGATTAAGCGTTTTAACTGCAAGTTGAGATTTCCCGTATGCGTAAGCGTGGGTGAGTTTATCCATACCATGTCCGTCTATATTAACGTAACTGTCACGTGCGATAGAAATAAGCTTTGCCCTGCCGCTTGATTTATTAATCGAGAGTACAACAATAGCGTCCGAGCGGCCTGAAGCGTTATTCTTTCTTGAATCGGTGCCTAGAAGTGCTATATTTTTAACACCCTCATATTCGTTGGTAGTAATACCAAGGTCGCTCTCATCAAGTTCCGCCTTTGGAATTGAGTGTATAAGTGAATATCCATAAATAAAAAGACCGATTAAAGAGGCTAACAACAGTGAAATAACAACACAAAGAACTTTAAGCGCCGTTTTACCTTTTCGTTTCTTTCTTTTTTTTGAGTGTGAAACAATATCTTCATAATGTGAGGAAATATCTTCTATATCGGTGGCAATTCTACTATGACTGCGTATATCATTTGTATCAAAATCGTGTAATTTTTTGGACATATATATATTATACTTCCTTTCTTCGCAAGTATAATATATTATGTGCAAACAAATGTCAAGTGCAATATTGATATATCAATAAAAAACATTTGGCAAAAAAGGATAATTTCGAATAAATTTCATTTTTTTGTTGACAAGTGGTGCAGGTTTGGGGTATAATCTAAAATCGTAAGGTTATGTATAAGGGAAAATATCCCCCCAAAAAAGAGCATACCAATTTTAGAGATACTATTAAGGAGGGTTTAAAGTGAAGAGAACATATCAGCCTAAAAAACTTCATCGTAAGAAAGAGCACGGTTTCTTAAAGAGAATGGCAACTGCTAACGGCCGCAAGGTACTTGCACGCCGCAGAGCAAAAGGAAGAAAGCAGTTAACATACTAATCAAAGGAATTTAATGCCACACAAAATTTATTGCGTGGCTTTTCCTTTTTTGTGGCTAAAATGAAGTTTTTAAAACTAAAAGAAAACAGAGAGTTTCGCCGTGCCTATAACAGAGGGGAATCGTTTGTTTCCCCATATTTTGTTGCGTATGTTTTTAAAACCAAAACATCAAAACTTCGGCTCGGCATCACGGTTAGTAAGAAACTTGGTTGCGCGGTGAAGCGCAATCGTGCAAAAAGAGTGATAAGTGCGGCATTCAGAGAAGTGGCGCCGCACATTTCGGGCGGTTATGATTTTGTTATTGTTGCGAGAAGTAAAATTCTTTTTGTTAAGAGCAACGAGGTCGTCCGAGTGCTAAAAAAACAGTTGGAAAAAGCCGGAATTTTACATGATTAAAGAATGGCCTAAAAGAGCGCTTATAGGTATCGTGAAATTTTATCAAAAAGCGATATCGCCTTTAAAATTGCCTTGTTGCAGGTTTTCACCAACCTGCTCTAAATACGCTATAGAGGCAATTGAGGTGCACGGTGCTATTAAAGGGTTGGGATTAGCCATTTGGCGAGTGCTTCGTTGTAACCCTTTTTGTAAGGGTGGCTATGACCCTGTTCCCCCCAAAAAAGAGAAAAACTAAAATTATTATTCACGTTTGCTTAGGACGGTGTTTATAAATGCAAACATTATTTAATATTATCAACAAACCGCTTGGTTTAATCCTTGAAAATCTTGCCGATTTGTTCGGCGGTAACTTTGCCGCAGCGGTTTTCTTTTTCACGCTTATTATCAATTTAATTTTTATACCTTTAAGCATAAAAAGCCAGAAGTCATCAATGCAACAGGCAAGAATTAAGCCTAAACTAGATGAACTTAAAGCAAAATACGGCGATGATAAGCAAAAGTATAGTGTTGCTATGCAGGAACTTTATCAACAGGAAGGCGTTTCTATGTCGGGCGGATGTTTACCGATGATTTTACGCCTTGTGTTTATGATGAGTATTTACTATCTCATTATGGAGCCTATTACCTATCTTATGCACATTGATGCCGAAACAATCAAAAATGCGGCAGAGGTGCTTGGTGTTGCCGCTAATAAGGGCGGATATCAGCTTCAGGTTATTGAGGGGATTTTAGCTAATCCCGGTAAATTCCCTGAACTTGTTGAAACTATAAAGAGTATTGATTTTAATTTCTTTGGTGTAAACTTAACAGGTAAACCTGAGTTTAATATTGATATTATCCATCACTTCAACAAACTTTGGATAATGCCGTTACTTGCCTTTGCGGCACAGATGTTCACAAGTTATTTATCACTTGTTATGCAAAAGAAAACAAACCCCGATGCTCCAAGCATGGCGGGAATGATGTTAACAATGCCGTTGTTGTCACTCTTCATCGGTTTCACGCTCCCCGGCGGTGTTACATTCTACTGGGCTTGTTCTTCGCTTATCGGTGGATTTATTCAGGTGGGACTGCAAATGTTCTACGGTCCACAAAAGATGTTAGCAAAAGAACGTGCCAAGGAACTTGCAAAGCAATGTGACCTTGAGAATGCACAGATTAAAAGCGCGAATTTAAAAAGAGAAGGAGAGGAAAACCTTGATTAAAGAAGCAACCGGTTACGGTTCTACAGTAGAGGAAGCAAAGGAAAATGCTATACTTCTTCTCGGTGCCGATGAAAATGCGGATATTCAGTTTGAGGTTATTGCAACACCACGCAAGAAAACACTCGGTTTATTTGGTGGCAGAAGAGCAGAAGTGAAGGCTTTTATCGAACTTCCGGATGAAAAGCCGAAAAACACAAAGAAAAATGCCAAAAAAGATGATAAGACCTCTAAGAAAACTGCAAAAGTGGTAGAAAAAAGCGAAAAGAAAGCAGTAAAAGAAGCAAAGAAAGAAGAAAAAAAGGAAGAAAAGCCAAGCGTTTATGATGGTTTTGCCGAGCTTGTTTCAGAAGAGGAGTTAGACCAGAATGGCGCTCCTGCAAGAGCGGTTAAATATATAAGAGCTATACTTGCATCTCTTAACTGTGGTGAAGTTAAAATCACCGTAGGAGAAAAAGAAAATGCAGCACTTATATGTTTAGAGGGCGAAGACCTTGGAATTATAATTGGCAGACGAGGGGAAACTCTTGATGCTATTCAGTATCTTGCAAGTCTTGCTGCAAATAATGGTAGCGGATATTATAAGGTAACCCTTAACATTGGTGATTACCGCGAAAAACGTGAAGAGGCACTAAAGAGTCTTGCAAAACGCGTTGCGGCACAGGTGCTCAAAACAGGCAGAAGCCGTAGTCTTGAGCCGATGAATCCTTACGAACGCAGAATAATTCATACTGCGGTTCAGGATATAGAGGGTGTTGTTTCAAATTCTTTTGGCGAAGGCGAAAACAGAAGAGTTGTTGTTGCTGTTGAGGGCGGAGAGATGAGACCTCCCCGTATGGATAACCGCCGCAGGGGAGATAGAAGAGGCGGACGTGACCGCAAGCCCTCGGCAACTGTTAAGGCGCCGGAAAGAGAGCCTAAACGCGATAGCGATATTCCGCTTTACGGAAAAGTTAATTAGAAAAAGAGGCGTTTTGCCTCTTTTTTGATTTATTGCATTTAGAAATTGACAAATGTGGAAAATTATAATATACTATATATTGTGAAAATTTATGCCATACATCGTAATTTCTTGGGCATACTATTTGAAAATAAAATGATAGGGAGGGCAAGTGCATGGAAAAGTTTGTCATAAGCGGCGGCAAACCGCTTAAAGGAACAGTTCGCATAAGCGGTGCTAAGAATGCTGCAGTAGCGGTGTTACCTGCAGTTTTGCTTTCGGATGAACCCTGCACAATTGAAAATCTCCCCAACATTTCTGATGTTTCAACAATTTTAAAGGCAATGAGTGCCTTGGGTGCTGATGTTAAACTCATTAATAAATCAACCGTTTGGATAGACCCAAGAGGCGTTAATTCTTATGTGGTTACAAAACAGATGGCAGAGGGTATGCGTGCATCAAGTTACTTTATGGGCGCTTTGCTTGGCAGAATGAACAGGGCACGTGTTGCCCCTCCGGGCGGTTGTGATTTTGGTGTCCGCCCGATAGACCAACATATAAAGGGCTTTGAAGCGCTCGGTGCTAAGGTTAGCATTGAAAACGGTATGGTTGATGCGAGGGCTTTTGAACTTAAAGGTGCATCAATTTATCTTGATGTTGTATCGGTTGGAGCAACCATAAATATCATGTTAGCAGCTACCAAGGTTAAGGGACTTACAGTTATAGAAAATGCCGCAAGAGAACCACATATTGTTGACCTTGCGAATTTCCTTAATTCCATGGGCGCAGATATTATGGGTGCCGGAACAGGTATGATAAAAATCCGTGGTGTCGAGCATCTTCACGGAACGGATTATAGCATTATTCCCGACCAAATTGAAGCAGGTACCTATATGGTTGCCGCCGCAGCTACTATGGGTGATGTTGTTATAGATAACGTAACTCCTAAACACCTTGAATCTATAGCGGCTAAATTAAAAGAAATGGGCGCCGTTATTGAAGAGGGCGAAGAGTCGGTGCGAGTTAGTATGAACTCAAGACCCAAAAGATGCAATGTTAAAACTATGCCTCATCCCGGATTTCCAACAGATATGCAACCCCAGATAGCAACCATACTTGCTATTGCGGATGGAACAAGTATTGTAACAGAGGGCGTGTGGGATAGCCGATTTAGATATGTTGAGCAGTTAACCCTTATGGGTGCCGATATTCAGGTTGACGGAAAGATGGCTGTTATAACAGGTGTTGAAGCGCTGCGCTCTGCACCCGTTAAGGCGGTAGACCTAAGAGCAGGTGCCGCTATGATTATAGCGGGTCTTATGGCAGAGGGTATTACCGAAATAGAGGAAATAGACCATATTGACAGAGGCTACGAAGAGGTAGTTGAGAAATTCTCGGCCTTAGGCGCCGATATTAGAAGGGTTTATTATCCTGATAATGAAACAATTTTAAAACAGGCATAAAAATCAAGAGACCTCATCTTATAGATGTGGTCTTTTCGTTGTAAAGGAGAAAAGATAATGTTCGATTATCATGTGCATAGCACGGTTTCGGTTGACGGAAAATCGAGCGCAATGAATATCGCCCTTGCCGCCAAGGAAAAGGGATTAAAAGAGATTTGCTTTACCGACCATTTCGATTATAATAGTATCCCCGATATTATAGGTTGCGGACAGTTTGAAATGGATGATTATAAGAAGGCTTATGATAACCTTATCTTTGAGGGGTTAGCTATAAAAAAAGGTGTTGAGTTTGGTCTTGCTACCTGGAATAAGCATAAGCTTGAAGAACTGTTATTAAAATATGATTTTGATTTCGTTATCGGCTCGGCGCACTTTGCCGATGGCTTTGACCCATATCACCACGGATATTGGGAGAAGGTGTCAAGCAAGCGAGAGGCATTTGAAAAGTTTTTGTTAAATGAACTCGAATGTGTAAAAGAGCACGATAATTTTGATGTACTCGGCCATCTTACATATGTTTGCAAATCGGTGCATAACCCCGATAAAAAACCGCTTTATTATAAGGACTATGCCGATATATGCGATGAGATAATGAAAGAACTCGCAAAAAAGGGCAAGGGAATGGAAATTAACACAAGCGGTGTTGATAGAGCGGGAGCCTTTCTCCCCTCAAAAGAATTTTTCGTTCGCTTTAAGGAACTCGGCGGCGAAATTGTAACGGTTGGTTCGGATGCTCACGATGTCGAAAGAATAGGCCAGTATGGCAAAGAAGCACTTGAAATCTTAAAGGATACATTCGGTTATGTTTGTACCTTTGAAAAGAGAAAACCGATATTTAATAAACTTTAATTTGGAGATATAAAATGGCAAAATTTTGTCCTTTTTTCAGCAGTTCCGAGGGTAATGCCTCGTACATAGAGTGCCGAGAGGGTGCAATTTTAATTGATGCGGGTGTATCTTTTAAAAGACTGTTGGCTGCCGCACAGGCAGTAGGTGGTCTAGAAAAAGTTCGCGCCGTTGCGATAACCCATACTCATAGCGACCATACGGTTGGTCTGCACCCACTACTTGCAAAACTTAAAATACCCGTAATTGCAACCGAGCAAACGGCGTGTGTGCTCGAAAAGGAAAATAAACTTTTACCCGATACAAAGGTTATAGTTGCGGATGATGTAAAAACGGAAATTTGCGGTATAGGGATAAAAAGATTTTTAACAAGCCACGATGCCGAGGGCTCTTGCGGATATTCTTTTTATCTGCCCGAGGGAAAAAAGATATCTATTTGTACCGACCTTGGTGTTGTGACCGATAGTGTGAGGGATGCAATACAAAAAAGCGACCTTGTGCTTATAGAATCAAATCATGATGTTGAAATGCTCAAAAAAGGGCCTTATCCTGCGCATCTCAAGGTAAGAATTCTTTCGGATACAGGACACATTTCAAATAACGCTTGTGCGGCAGAACTTGGCTCCCTTTTACAAAATGGCACAAAGAGATTTGTTTTGGGGCATTTAAGTCAGCACAACAATATCCCGATGCTTGCAAAGAAAACCTCAGAGAGCGCACTCATAACGCTTGGTGCCGAAAACGGAAAAGATTATAAACTTTGCGTTGCAGCGCCCGAGGGTAACGGAGTGGTTGTTATATGATTAAGGTAACGGTTATTGCTCTTGCAAAACTAAAGGAGAAATATCTTAAAGATGCAGTTGCGGAGTATGAAAAAAGACTTTCGAGGTACGCAAAACTCGATATTATAGAACTTGAGCCTGTGAGATTGCCCGAAAACCCAAATGAATCGCAGATAAAGGATGCGCTCAAAAAAGAGGCTCAGGAAATTTTAAAGAAAATACCAAACGGCTCTAAAACGATTGCTATGTGTATAGAGGGAAAGCAGATGCCAAGCGAGGCTTTGGCTGAACTTATCAAGGAAGCAGAGTTGCAAACGGGTTCAATAACCTTTATTATCGGCTCTTCTTATGGGCTTTGCGAGGATTTAAAAAAGCAATGTGCTTTTCGTTTTTCGGTATCGCCTATGACCTTTCCTCACCAGCTTTTCAGAGTAATGCTTTTAGAGCAGATTTACAGGTCGTTTAAGATAAACGAAGGCTCTGCTTATCATAAGTAAACGCGAATAATCCAAACCGGATTTCAGAGGTGGGATTTTCGCCTTTGCATTGTTAAAATACTCGTTAATCCGACAGGATTAACTGCGTTTTGTGCCTCGCACAGCCAAAAATCCCATACCTATAAAATTCTGTGACCTAAAATTAGCAGAATTTTGTGTGATTTTTGGTGCGAAGGATTTAGTAAGGCTGACGCCTACTAATGACAACAAACCGAAAAGTGCCGAAATTATGCCATTTTAGGCATGTTCGGATTATTCGTGTTTGCTTATGCAAATAACTTTGATTGAACCCGAATAAATGAATATGGCAAATGCAATAAGAAGCAAAATAAAAGAACGGTAGGTCAGGCTGTTCTATAATCCACTTATTTTCATTTGTTTCAGGTTTAATATAAAATAAAAAAACAAAAAAGGAGAGAAATTTATGGCAAAAACTTTTAGACTAATTGAGAAGCGCGTATTACCGATGTTCCTTGCTATAATGCTTATAGCAGGCAGCATGTTCACAATGCCGCTTTTCGCTGCTGCAAACGACGACCCTTGGGCACAAGCAGGTTTGCATAAAACAACCGAAATCAATTTTGATGATGGTACCCTTTCGGGTGTAACTTCAGATTTCAAAACAACCGAGATTACAGACGGTGCATTAAAGCTTTCAAACTATGGTGTTGGAAAGTATGCTCGTTTTGATGCTTACGGTGATATTGAAACCTATTCCTTTGATATGAAGGTTGAAGCAAATAATCAGACAACACCCACAATAGTTTTCTATGAAGAAACCTATACAGATAGA
>JAZUMI010000060.1:0-18443 GCA_045603505.1 Acutalibacteraceae bacterium | reverse complement strand
CGGTCTTCAAGTGAAGATTTTGTTTCCCATCCTGCGAGTATTTTTGTTACCTTTTCGGCAACCTTTACAAACTCATTCGCCATATCTTCGCTTATGCATTCACCACATTGAAGCATTTTGGATAATGTTTGAAGGCAAAATACTCCATCTATTCCGTGACCGTGAGTTACAAATCTACCGGGAAGTTTTTCAAGTTCCTTGTAGAAAAGGTCTTGAACATTCATAAGAAGGCGCATACACTCCATAAATGGTGTTTGCCTTCCAAACAATGCCTCATTCAGCGCTTCATCGCTTAAATCTTTTCCGTTTACGAAGTTTCCGAAACGTGCCATTATATGCAATGCATTCCACATAAGATGGCCCTGATAGTTCTCCCAATCCGTAAGCATAGTATCGTATACATCATAAGGCTGACTATCAAGTAAAAAGGCTTCCACTTCATCGGGTTTTATATCTATTATCTTCCAAGGAACATCATTTTTCCAGGGGCAAATGAACTGTGTTGCCACAATTCCGTTCCAGCTTTGAGTTCCTGGGCATACAATAATATTTTTAAAGCCCATTTCTCTAAGCATCTTAGGTGTTTCCGAACGGTGACCATAATACCACCAATCAAAAACCCATATATCCTTGGTCATCATTTCACCGATTTCAGGATGCTTATAAAGCATATCTCCCCATATACCGGTTTCAATATTCTTTTCTTTAAGATATGAACACATATCCGAAAGGAATGCGGCATAGTCCTTTCTATCCTCTTCAGATAACCTAACCTCGTCACCGCCAATATGTATAAAAGAAGGATTAAAGCAATCAATAAATTGGTCAATTACCGATTTTGCGAATTCTCTAAAGCCTTCAGCTTTCATATCAAACTGAAAATTATCACAATATCGGCCTACAACCCCATAACGTTCCTGCGATAAAAAGCTCTCGCCATGCCCTACTAAATTAGTCATCGGTATTACTTGCAGACCATATTTTTCTGCGGTTTCGCAAATCCACTTGGCATCATCCTTATTCATGCAGCCCTCTCTGGGTGCACCGCCAAATTCAGGGAACTGAAAAAAGCCCTCTATATAAAGACCTATACCATTATATCCACACTTCTGTAAAACCTGCAACAGTTGCTCTGTTTCTTCCCTGTTGAAGCTTCTCTGCCTTGCGAGGTCAAACTGAAACCATTTTTTCTTATATTGCTTTTCCATAAAATTTTGCCTCCTAAAACCGCATTTATTCAATCTAAATGCCATAGCTAATTTGATGGATTATACACCTATCAAATTAGCTATGGCAGAAAGAATAATCCTTTCGTATTACTCTTTCTGCGCTTTTTGTTTTTAATCCTCGTGAGCTAAATCATCGCCCCAGTTATTATCACCATAATCGGCACCGAGCGAAGCATCACCGCTCGAAGAATCTGAACTTGTATCCGAACAACCACCGGATGAGTTATCTTCAGGAGCTAAATCGTCACCCCAGTTGTTATCATCATAATCGACTCCTAAAGAACCATCACTGCTTGATGAATCCGAACTTGTATCAGATGAACCCCCTGAAGAATCCGAACTACCACCAGAGTTTCCGCCTCCTGAAGGAGTATCACTCGAAGTGTCATCAGGATTCTCATCAGAGCCCAAAGGAACATCGCGAAGAATGTGTTGTTTAATTCTCGATGCATCTTTAATAGTAATATCGCCATCAACATTAACATCTGCTCGATTGAGTTGCTCTTTGTTAAGTTCCAACATTTCCATATAATAATAAAGAATCATCGTGCTATCTTTAACTGATACCTTGCCATCTAAGTTAACATCGCCCAATACGAAAACAGTATCACCCTCATTTATTAAGATAAATCTCTTGTAGCCTAATTTGTTATTACCCAAATTAAGTAAAATATCTGAATAAGGTTTTTCTCTGGTTTCCACTTCGTTATTTCTAAAATAGAATCCATCAAAAGAGGTTTCTGTTCCTGTTTGAACTACGGTTACGCACTTTGAATCCGAGAATGAGTTATGTTCGGCAATGAAATCTCTTAGCGAATCCTTAACACCGCCTCTTAGAACAAAATACCATTCATTAAAAGTATTATTCTTAACAACTGTTCCCATAAATCCGGCAGTTGTTACAGCAGTAAATGCATTGAATTTTATTTCAAGGGCAGTCTCTCCACCTGCTACTGTTCCGCCTATACCCTCACCGTGAACATAAAGCGGTTTTTCATAAAGTTCATTCACAACCGAAGTATACCATATCACCGTTAGGTTAGAGGTCCATTTCTGACCGCCATGATAGGTGAAGTGGTTTCCATCGTAAATCGAGTTAACTGCTGTTCCGTAGGCACTACCTGCAGAGCCTTCAATAAATTCATTTTGTATAAAGAAGTTATTGCTTCTGCCTTTGAATATCCAAATCTTTGAGTTTCTATTTGGAGCGATAGTAAATGGTTTATCAACCTTGAGGGTACCATCCGCTTCGTTTGCAACTATTACTCTTTTCTGACCAAATCCCTGTCCATCCGCAACATAAAGTTCCATACCAACAAGACTATTCTTTGTAACCCTCACTGGCTCGAGCATTTTATATGTAACATAATCGGTGTTACTTGCTCCAACTATATCCGGACGCTGTCCTATAAATTGAAGCTTCTGCGCCTGATAGAAAGGTATACCGTCACTTACCCACTGCTCACGATTGTTGCCATAATGTCTATCATGTTTGATACGTGTATAATACATATTAGAGCCTTGAATCAGGTTTGCAGTTTCAACAACTGTGCTATCCTCAACAATTGCATTGCGCACAATACCTTGAATACCAAACTCTTCAGCATAAAATCCGCTGACATTGATATATGAGCCTGTGGTAACTAAAGCTCCACCGGTTGCATACTTAGCGCCTTGGATAGTATAGTTAACATCCTTAACCTGAAGATTTTTACCGCCTCTATCTAACACTACTTTTCCCACATCACATGATTCCGCCAAAATAGCATTTATAACATCGGTCTTGTTTATAGATTCGGTTCCGTTAGGTGTATAACCAAAACCACCATCCGATGGGTAACCCGCATATGGGTTTGTTCTAATCATCAACTTTTCTAAGAACACATTATCTTTTCTTCTATCTGTTATATCGCCAAAGTGAGCATTAAACAATCGGTTACCTGTATAACAATCGTTCTGAACAAGAATTGAACTGGAACGCGAAGCGTAGAGATTCAGATTTTTTATTTCACAGTTACCATAAAGTGATATAAGCTTATTTGCCTCGCCATACTGCCAACGCTCAGCCGTCCAGAAAAGCATTGTATTTTCCATATCTTCGCCCTCAAGCGAAATGTATTCAGGAACAACAAGTGTAGAAATTAAGCGATATTGGCCCCTTGGGAAATACACTATACCGCCACCATTTTGAACTGCCGCATCTATCGCACGGATAATGGCAGGTGTATCATTTATCTTAGAATCACCGACTGCACCATAATCCTTGACATTGAATGTACCCTTTGCACGCCATTTTTCTTTACTGGATGACTCTTTAATCTTTATAACCTTAGGCTCACTCCAACAAGTATTATCACCATATCCATTATGGATAAATACTTCGTACTCGCCGACTGCCGTCGTTTGTGGCACTGCGGCAGTTACGGAATATGCATCTCCATCAATCAACTTAGTAACATCGAGAGAAGTGCATTCGCCTGTGGCTATACTTTTAAGCACGACAGTAACATCGTGGGCATCATCGATATATAGGTTTTCACCTATTAAACGAATCCAACCGCCCTGTGTTGCAAACTCACCGTCATCCGATATGTAGTAATTGATATAAGGATTATTGAGATAAAGATATTTACTCTCATACAAAGGATTACCCGTTGCCTCATCAAAGTGCGCGGTGTTAAGCTTAACCGCATAAGCAGCTTTTTCATTTGATTCGGGCAAAACAAACTTCAATCCCGTCGCCGTCTTCTGAACTATTTCTACATTGATTGCATTATTCTCATCAAATGTATATGGTGTAGCGCTTGTTACAACTCCCGCATCAGTGCTATTAGAATCAAAACGAGTTTCCTTAACGTACTGAGGATTTGTTACATCAACAGCCGCTGTGGGAATTTGATAAAGCTGGGCACTTCCTACATTTTTTCCTAAATTGTCACCTGTTATCAAAACGGTATCATTAGGCTTTTGGAAGGTGTTGCCACCATAGTATGCATTTATTCCCTTATTTTCCTCATCAATATCAAAATCACCCTCAACGAATTTAATTTTGAGGTCATCGATATAAAATTGATAGCCACCGGGGAAGCCAAAGGCTACCTTCTGACCGGCAGTTTGGTCTATAACGGTTGATAATGCACCATCACTTGTAAGAATAGTGAATGTACAGGTAGTATCCGTTAAAATAAATTTAAACTCCATCCAGTCTTCGAAGACTACAGTATCTATCGCTAACTGTTTAAATCTTTGCTGCTCACCATCCGAAAATTCTAACCACTGCAATGTTCCGTTTTTAACAATCAAGCCCCATTGATAAGCAATATGCTTATAGTTTTCAGAATCCTTATAGTTGTACGCTATAATTGGTCGGCCGTTATTTTTATTTTTTGGGTCATAGACCTTAAACGAAAACTCGGTTACTTGTGCTGAGCCCTTGGGCCACAGTTCATCACGAATTACGAAATATGCGTGCTTATTATTATCTTTAGAGCCTAAGAAAAGCACTGTGTTTTCAGGGTCAAGCGGATCTGTGACAAATTCACAACTATATTGCCCTTCATCCTTTGTATCATTAGTGAACGGATTCTGGAAATATTCAAAATCATTATAATATCCACTGAAATCCCCTTCAACACGCTCGGTAGGATTATCACTTATATATTTAAGAGCTGCTTCAATCTTAACACCGTAAGGTGTAGCAACCAAAACATTAGCAACATCACTTAAAGCTTTATATGCATCATAAGCTTTTTGAAGCTCAGTTAAATCAGTATTTCTATATTGAGTTAGTTCCTTTGCGAGAATACCACCATAGGTATTTACAAATTTCTTAGCCTCACTATGAGCATCAGGGTAAAGTTTTTGCGCTAATTCGTTAAACTTAATAACTTCGCTTTCAAGATAGGACTTTGCCAAACTTGAGAGTTTATTAAAATCTGCAACCGCATTATCAAAATTAGCTTTATCCGCATTTGTTACTGTTGCTGCTGTTTTACCTAATATCTCAAAATGTTTTGTTTTAAAACTATCGGCTGCCTCTTTTGCAATTTCATCATCAGTTTTTGTGAAAGTGAAACACAAGTCATCCACTAAACTTGCAGATGCTCCGGAGAAGCCAAGTCCTGCCATAAAGCCGTTTGATGACATATGACCTAATGCCCCGTTATAGTTTACATAGGTATATGTTCCGCTATCAACGCCTGAATCATTTTCAACCGATATCGTCCAACCAATCAGTCTACCTGTATCGTGAATGTAATCAACTGTAATGGTGTTCCAGCCACTCTTAAGTTTCTGATTCACCCAACGCTGAACCGCGCCATTAACCACAACAGCAGTTGCATTATCCGCACGGAAACCATATTTTACCTCATAATCAATATTATCCGTTCCTACACCTCGATATAGGATAAGATAGATGTTTTTGCTATAATCGACATCCTTCGTATAATATTTGAAAGAAATCGAATTAAGAACACGGTCTTTAGGATAATACTCCTCGTTCAAGGAATACATAAAGCTACCGTCTATTGCCTCATCAAGAGATAAAACCTTGTTGCTTGAATCTTCGGGGTCGTTAACAACATTACCCTTAAACGAGGTGTTATTTTCAGAAGGTGCGTTTTCTGTGCTATAAACACTTGTTGAATATATATCAGAGGTAATTATTCCCTGCTCATATTCAAAATCATCAAAGAAAACACCATGCTCGCTGCCAATAATCTCATTATCGATTTTTTCACCTTTAAGTTTGCGCGACATAGCGTCAAGCTTTTGAGAAATTTGTGTATCTGCCTGTTGGGCATAGATAGATAAATCCAAAAACGCCTCTTTAGCAGCATTTATAGCAGGAATATCATCGACTGTAACGCTATCGACATCTTTATTTATAATATCCGAATGCGCCGCCTTGAAGATATTAAGATCTTGCTCGGATATCTGCCTTCTAATTTCATTGAGAAGAGCATCAAGCTTTGCCTTTTCGGCCGAAAGATACTCCTTAACATCTTCACGTAGAGTGTTATATTCAGAAAGTACGGCTTCTATCGCCTTCTTATCGCTAACCGCAACATTCTCTACTGCTATGCTAATTGTATCCTCATGTCTTGCTTTAAAATCGTCACCAATAAGCTGCTTGGAATCGCTTTCAATTACTTCATACCTAAAGCAAACATCATCAACAAGCGCAGCGTTCTTATCAGCAAAAAGGAAACCATAAAGGAATTTATCGCTTGCCATCGCACGCAAATAATTGCGATTGAAATTTACCGTTTGTGCTGCATTATCACCTATTTTAAGCGTAATACCTATTGGTCTATCACCACTGTAAACATAAGTGATATCAACATTAGTCCAAGTGTTTGAGGTTAGGTTTTGTTTAAATTCAAAATACGAAACTGTTGCACCATTTACATACATCTGATGCGCACCATTTGAACTATTAGAATATAAGCCTATACCATTACAAAGCGGAACTGCTTCGTTAATTGCATCGGTCGTGCTATATTCAAGACCATCGCCCTTATATAGCATAATTCCATCAGTCTTTGTTCCTTTGGTATAAATCTTAAAGCTAAAGCTTTTAAGCTTTCTTGCCTTTGGAATATAAGCCGATTTCATAACAAAGCTCACAGCACCTACTTTACTCGTTGTACCTATCTGTAAAACCTTATTATTAGGGTTTGTAGGGTCGTCAACAACCTTTGCATCTTCGGTTATATCCGAGCTGCTTGCATTAAAGGAATTATCGTGACCATTATAATATGAAGGTTCCCATATATCTTCTACTTTTAAACCGGTATATTCAAAGGTATCGGTAATTTTTAATACATTTCCTAAGTATGCGGCCACACCATTATCGGCGGAAGCAATCAAGGATAAATTTAATGATGCAGCAATCAACATTACTGATAGAAGTATTGCTGCTGCGCGTTTGAACATTATCTTCATTTTGCTCCCTCCTTAATATGTAAATCCTTTATCTATAAACTCCTTAATGTATGCAGGAGTTTCAATGTCCCAGTTGCCCGAAACCTTGTTATCATAGTCGCCGCCTAAAAGGTCATCAAGCCGTGTTACATTGATGTTATCAATGCGAACTGCGGCGCCGTTTGCAGATATACCAATTTTACCCGCTGATTTAACATTAGTTGTCTCATCTGCATAGGATAAAATTTGTTTTTCTTCGGTTCCGTCATCAAGCCAAACTGTTACTTTATTATCGAATGTTTTGATTCGCAGTGTGATTACCTTGTTGAGATTTTCTTTTGCTAAATAATCATAATCAAAAGAATCTACAACCTCTACCATCGCAGTTGTGGCTTTGGCGAATTGTGCACCCTCCATATAACCCAACTGTATCTCATTGCCACCAATAAAACGAACTGCATAGCAATGATAACCATATTGCGCAACCGAAGTAAGACGAGTATAAATATCCACAGTATTTGCTTCATCCATTGAATAATCATCGGTAAATGTAAGCTCGGCCGATGTTTCATAATCGGTCCAATGCTCATCTCCTGCATGGTAATACGTATCTGTGAATATTTCCTCAAGATAGCGATTAGTTTTTTCCTCATTTGTTGGTATTTCAATAGCAACATTTTTAGTGAACCAAAGAGGGTTTGTAACACTTTCCTCACCATCGGTCATTGAACCATCGGTGAAGGTTTCACGAAGTAATGTATCCTGTGAAACGGGGAAATCTTCGGGCAAGATTACCTTATCTTCTTCATTCTCTGCAGGTCCCGATACGGTCTCATCGGTTGAAACCTGGGTGCCTTCAGGAGCCTCAATCTGATAATGGAAGCCCTCATATATTGATTCAGCAACCTCAGCCTCTGTCTGAGAATAAGCCGAAAGTCCAATATAAACTGATGGTCCATGTAAAAATGGAACTGCGCCCAATTTCATAAAGGTTTCATCCTGTGGTTGTTTATAAAAACACTGAACCTTATTCTTGTTGAGAACAATCTTAAACTCGATAGGATATGTAGGAGGCATATCTACCTTTGAGCCTCTAACCGACATACCACCATCAGAAGAACGATATGTTACGAAGATACAGCTTGCGCGTGTGTGCAACATTATCGTAGCGGCATCAGGTTCAAGGCCTGAGCGAATCATAAGTCCTGCTCCACCCTCGGTATTAGATGGATTCCAATGAGTAAGAGTGGTTTGTGCTGTTAATGTTGCCACCTTACCATAATTAAAAATCACCTTTTTATAAGCAAAGTGAAGGCTGTCGCCGTCGTACCACTGAGCAAAGCCGTTACTTGCAAGCTTATAGGTGCTTCCATTTTGAGAGTAACTGCCCTTAATATCGTCCCATATTCCTATAGCTTTATTGTTTTCGGTAATGCCGTGAATTTTTTCGAGTGTAAATTCAGGGTTTGTTTCTTCCAGGATAACAACATCTTCGGCCTGACTTATAAAGCTAACCATACAGGAAACAGCTATAATAACCGCAATAATGATACTGAGTATTATTTTTGTGGATTTTTTAATTTGTATCATGAATCTGCCTCCTGTTCATCTAAAATTCCAATTTTCTTCTTATATTTATCGCATACAAAATATGTAATTCCTAAAATAACACTTGAAATAGAAAGTAAAACAAAAAGAACAAGTATAATATTACTCAATTTTGCCTTCTGCATTATAGTTTGAATTACCTTATTTGTGTTTGTGACATATTTTGTTTCATATTGAGTCTGACCGGGGACTTCAACCTTTTCGGTAACTGTAACAGTTTCACCGGGGACTTCAACCTTTTCAATAACTGTAACAGTTTCACCGGGGACTTCAACCTTTTCGGTAACGGTAACAGTTTCACCCGGAACCTCTACTTTTTCGGTAACTGTAACAGTCTCCCCTGGAACCTCTACTTTTTCGATAACTGTAACAGTCTCCCCTGGAACCTCGATATAAACCGTTTCCTTTTCGGGGACACTTTCTCCTAATTCATCAAGAATCTCGAGCAGTTTTTTAAGATTTTTAATGCGGGGACTAAGGATCCCCTTTAATTCTTCGTTTTCAAGCGAATTATACGCCTCTATCACCATTTCTATCGCTGTGCGATCCGATTTGGTGACATTATTTTGATTTAAAAGGAAAACTGCAAGATAGCTTTTTTGGAACTGAGCGCTTTGCTCTGCAAGTAAAGCTGCCGCTTTATCAAGAGCAAGATATTTTTGCGCCTCCTCATTAAGTTTAGAAACCCATTCATATTCACTCCTGAGTCGCTCCTTCGCTTCATCCGAAAGCAAATCATAGCTAAGTAAAGCGAGCTCAATAGCAGGTAAATATTCATCGTATGTACTCTTGAAATCAAACTCAAGAATTTGCGGATTCCAAATTTCCTTTAATACTTCGTTATTGAGAAAATCCTCAATCTCAGTTTTAATATCGTGAAGCTCTGCAATTCTTTCAGATAACGAAGTGATAAGCTTACCCTCATTAACAAGGAAACTCTTCCCTGTCTGTGAGCAGTTTTCAAATGATTTCAGTGCTTGAGTTACTCTCTTTTCATCTTCAAGAGCAACCTTTTCAACCGTAAGTTTGAGCACATCGGCATATTCTGTTTTAAAGGTATTAACTTCAGATAAAATTTTATCCTTACTTGCCTGTTCTGCTAATGCGTTGTATCTCGTATATGCACTGTTTAGCCATTCATATTCATTTGGATATTTTGAAAGCAAAACCTTTTTTTGCGCAGCGCTAAGCTCGGAAAAAGCTTTTAGGGCTGCATCTATATCCTCTTTAGAATCAGGATATTTTATATTTTCAAGTTTTCTTAGAAGTTCAATTACTTCTGCGGAAATTGTATCGGCAGTGAGCTTGATTGAGGTATTAAATGACTTATTGCATTCAATATCTGTTTGTGCAAAGGAATTATCATAAAGTTCTTTTACTGTAACAGATATCGGAACCTCTGCATTCTCGGTAAAGGGATTTACCGAGAATGCAAGATAATATACTGCGCCAACTAAACTATTTTCATTTTTATAATCTCCGTTTGTGTAAACAACGCGCAGAAGATTGTTTTCTTTATCAAGACGGAAGTTTGTATTACCGTCAGAATTTTCAATCGAGCACACTGTTTTCCCCTCTAAAAACGCGAGAGCCTCTGTATCGAAACTGACGTCAAATGCAAAGCCGCCTAAATTAGAAATTTTGGTTGTAGTCAGTCTTAAATAAAATATTTCTTCGCTTTTAAAGGTATCCTGTTCGACATATGTTTCTCTTTCTGTAGAATAAACTGTTGGCGTTAAAACAAAAGTAACCGGCGTGTTCTCAGCCGAAACAGCAACTGCAGAAAGGAAAATAAACACAAAGCATAACAAAACGGAAACTGTTTTTAAAAACTGTTTTTTCATTTTTTATATTACAGTTCCTTTCATAAAACTATTTTTTCAAAAAATTATCAACCTGCTTTTGCAATTCAGCAATTACCTTATCAATTCCAGCTGAATCCATCTTTGCACACGCCTCATTATAAATCTTTTCATAATCCGGGCTAGCGCCAGAATAGAGCTGAAGCTGATATTCGCTAAGCACAGTGTTTATTTGACTATAGTAGTTTGCTACAGGTAGAGTGTCGAATGCCAACCCGTAGGTCTTTGTTTTGTAGAATTTTGGATAGATATTATCATAGTAATTTGCTGCACGGGTACGGGTTCCCTCATCATAAGGAGATACAACATACATATTGAAGTGTGTTCCAACCATCCAGTTGGGGATACCATATTTAGAGGAAGAATTACCCTGTCCTTCATAGTCAAACGCCTTGATTTCGGTATCAGAAAGCTTTTCATAGTGCTCGCCCTCTATACCGTAGCAAATCATATTAAGAATATCGGCGCCCTCTTCGGTTCTGAGAAGCTCTAAAAGCTTCATTGCGCGTTCTGGATGCAGCGCAGTATATGGAATAACATTATACGTTGCAAGAGAACCAACCGATGTATCAGCAACATATTTATGTTCATCGTTCTGTATTGATATCCAAAGCACATTCTCGTTAGGTTCGTATGTTTGGTCTTCTTCGCGTTGGCTCATATCCCATACATACGAAGAAAGTATTGGGTTACGGTTGCCCATTCCTTCATCACCCGAAAGAATATCTTTGCTGATATAGCCATCCTTATACCATTTACTCATCCATTTCATGAACATTTTGAATTCATCAGTATCATAGAAATCGATAATCTTAACCTCATCATCAAAAACACGATAGCAAACATTTATAAGATTAGTTACGGCTCCACCATTACCAATAAATGCATAGCCTCTGCGCGCAAAGGTTCTGAAAAGACTTTGAACGCCAACAACAGGTGCGCTTGAATCGGAATCCGCTTCGCCCGAAGCCATAACCTTTTTAAGATAATCATCAAGAATTTCATACATTTTTTCGGTGGTTGTGGGATTAGCATAAGCCTCCTTAACCATAGCATCAATATCAAGATACTTTCTTAAATGTTGAGGAATAACCAGAACCTCAGTATCGTTGATATAAATCTGAACATTAGGTATGCCGTACTGAGTACCATTTACTGCGCCCGAAGCATACTGATCGGCATATTTTTCTTTTTCTTTAGCAATAGTAGGGGCATAATCTTTTATCAAATCATCAAGAGGATGAAAAGAATCCTTTTCAACCTCGGTGAGCAGATCAACATACATACCAACATTGGCGATATCAACCTGTTTGTTACCTGCCATCCATAAAGGCCATTTTTCACCCATTGAGCTATCGAGCATAAACTCAATCTCGGTGTTGGGTAATTTTTCAGCTAACAGCTTGTTGATTTCATCTGTTACTTTGCTTAAATCGTCTTGCACGTAAAAAGGCATCGCCCAGTAGAGTTTAGCTTCTCCGCCATCATCCTTATTTCCGCCACAGCCTGCAAATACACAAGCTATCATCAATAAAGACATTACTAAACATAAAATTCGTTTCATAAAACAACCTCCGTTTTTTATTAAATGAAAAGGAATTATTTATCCCTCATTAGTCAATATTACTAAGATAATTTTTTAAAATTATCCTTTAACCGCTCCCAAGGTTACACCCTTTGAAAAATATCTCTGGAAGAAAGGGAACAAGAAAAGCATCGGTGCACTTGCAAGTACACACATTGCATACTTAAGTGTTTCGGTGGGAATATTTGCTATCGTATCCATTTCCGATAAATTAGGCATTTGAGCCTTCATACTTTCAAGGAAACGAGCTTCATTAAGCATAAGCTGTAACAAATATTGCAATGTGTAAAGCTTTTCATTTTGTATATAATACATTGAAGTGGTAAAATCGTTCCAACGGGCAACTATACCGGTGAAAGTATATGTTGCAATAACCGGCTTTGAGAGTGGTAATATTACCTGCGTAAGCAACTGCATTTCACTTGCACCATCGAGCTCGGCCGCCTCAATAAGCGATGATGGTATCTGCGAGAAGAATGTTCGGAAAACAAACACATTATAAGCAGATACAAGGCCCGGAAGCAAATATATCCACATAGAATCTCCAAGGTGATAAACCTGCGTATTAAGTATATACGTAGGAATTAATCCACCATTGAAAAACATTGTAATTAATAGATATATATTTAAAAACTTTCTGAAAATAAAGTGCGGACGAGATAGGGCATATCCGAGTGCTGCCATATGAATTATTCCAAGCATTGCACCGCCGAAAGCATATACAATGGTAACACCGTAAGCTCGTAAAAGTGTTGTGACATCTCCTAAAATATATTCATACGCAGTTGTTGTAAAGTTTTGCGGAATAAGACTAAAACCATATCTTAAAACATCATCTTCATTAGAAAATGAAATCGCAACAACCAGTAAGAACGGCAATATACAAAGTGCCATATAAAGTGCGAAGAATAGATGCACATACCAGACATTGTCTTCTCTTTTGCTGAATTTTTTCTTTAACATATATGTGCACCCCCTTAAAACAGAGCGTTCTCGGGACTAACCTTACGTATTGTAAGATTTGTTATAAGAACAAGAACAAGTCCCACAACCGATTGGAATAAGCCGACCGCAGCAGTCTGGCTCATATTTCCTGCCTGCAATCCCCTATAAGTATAAGTAGCGATTATATCAGTAACTGAATATAATGCACCTGAGTTTCTTGGCAACTGATAGAAAAGACCAAAGTCACCGCCCATAATAGAGCCAACCGCCATTATCGAAACAATACTTATAACAGGTATAAGTGATGGGATAGACACGTGAACTATGCTCTGCCATTTGGTAGCACCATCAATTTTGGCTGCTTCAAAAAGCGAAGGATCAATTCCCATAAGCGTTGCATAATAAATAATACAACTCATTCCCGTTCCCTTCCACACGTGGAAGAAAGCCAAAATAAATGGCCAAAACTTAGGTTCAGCATACCATTCAATCGGATTGCCGCCAAATGTTGTTATTATCGCATTTAAAACACCAAATCGATTACTGAAAAGCGCGAAACCAATATAAGCAACCAAGACCCAAGAAATGAAATAAGGAACGATAGTTACTGTTTGGTAAACCTTCAACGCGAGTTTGCTTCTAACCTCATAAAGCAGCAAGGCTACCAATACTGAGCAAAAAGTAGAAACTATATGAAACCCAACTGAATAAAGAATTGAATTTCTAATTACAATTGCCGCATCATTTGATGAGAAGAAGAATTCGAAATGTTTTAATCCTGCCCAAGCACTACCGAATATTCCCCTTGCATAACTGTAATCTTTAAATGCAATAATTACACCGAACATAGGCAAATATGTAAATAACAAAACATTCAAAAATCCGGGCAATGCTAAAGCAACTAACGGAATGTTTCGTTTGAGCAAGCGACTTCTTTGTTCTTTCTTTAATCTAACTTTTTCCATTTTCCTACCTCGAGAGTTTCATAAACTTAATTATCATAATAAGCATTACAATAAATGCAAATATGACAATTACTGCAAGCAAAATCACGAGGGAATATACTAAAATATTTTTTATAAGTTTCTCGCGTGCTGCTTTTTTCTCAGCCTCTTTTTTTGCCTTTTCTTCTGCTTTTTTCTTCTTTGCTTCCTCAATCTTCACGATTTTTTCGGAATCAGATTCGGATAATTCTTCAGGAGCAAGCTTGTAAACTGCTCCAAGCAAATTCTCAATATAATTATTAGAAAATGCTTCTCTCGTTGTTTCATCTAATATACTGAAATCCTTATAAAGGGCGATAATATTTTCCTTATCAGCACTTTCCACCTTATCACTTGTGGGGAGTTTCTCAAGTTTTACTGTTAACTCCTGCATCATAAAAGGTAAAGCAGCGCTGTAATCTCCATTTAAAATTGAAACCTTTTCGGTTGGAATTTCAATTTTTTGTTCAGGGGTAAGTGCATTATACGCTGTTTTAGCCTCAACAATTGAAGCCTTATGGTCTTTGGTTACCATCTTCGGATCGGTTGGCAACTTTTCAATCATTGCGATAACGCTTTTCGCCTCAGAAGAAATCTCTTCAGCTGAAACGGTAAATAGACCCGCACACACGCTTAAAAGCATTATAAGTGCGGCTACTGTACACAAAATTCTTTTTATTGCCATTTTATTCCTCATCCTGCTCATCTCCTTCCGATTCATCATCTGTTGCCTTGCCTAATTTCAAAGCGTTGAGCGCAATGGCAACAGTCAATATACAGTTACCTACTATCATTACTGATATAATAGTAATCAATATTATTTGTACCACATCAAGTTGCTCTTGTGTGTTGGCGCTCACCTCTTCGAGTGTTACCTGCTCACTTCCTGTGTTCTCCTGCTGTGAAGAGCCGTCTTGTGCATTGTTATTATTTTGCTCTGGTACAAAATTATTTTGCTGCGTACCGCTTTGCGCGTTATCAACATTACTCGAAGCGCTCTGATGATTTGATGTGTTGCCCACACCCGAGTTCTGTGTCGACTGTTGACCTTGAGCACCTGAAGACGAGCCTTGTGATGACGGCTGACTTTGTGTACCTGAAGACGAACTCTGTGTTGTTTGCGAGGGAGTCGAACTTGTTGTGTGCGGAGCTTTCGAGTTGGTACCTGACTGTGATCCCGCGTTTTGACTGCTTGACTGTGTTTGAGAAGAAGTAGAACTGCTTGTATTTTGTGTCTGACTCGAGGAAGACTGACTCTCAGAACCTTGCGGCTGATTATTCGGTGCTTTTTCACGTTCCTCGCCAGCCTTATAAATACCACTATCCGTTACTCTATTAGTTGTTGAGAGCGTGGGATATTTATCACCACTCTGCCATCCACCGATTGAGGTGAAATACTTAGTAATATCACTCGCCGAGGCAGCATTAAAATCGGTTTGTAAGCCCTTGCTCTCGATAGAGATATAACAGTTTTGAGTGTTTTCTTTGCCCGAAGGAGCAGAGGTTTTTCCGCTAACCTTACCGTAACAGAAACAATTCTTAACTACACTGGATGTATCTCTGCTTGCCCCAAGAAAGTTATTACCTCTTGTTTTAGCCGAAAGGTCAACACCCGAATAACAGTTTTCAATCATTACTCCTGCGGGATCTATAGTTCCGATAAAGCCGCCACAACCTGAACCCGGATTTGCGCCGTGCTTTAACATCTCACCGTAACCATCCATACTCGCATTAAGCGAACCTAAACTAAAACAGTTTCTTATGGTGGTCATACCCGAAGCAAAACCTACAAATCCACCTACATGCCAACAACCACCTGTATCAACGCTAACATCAGCATAACTGTTTTCAATATTACTATCCTTTACAGCGCCGATAAATCCACCATGAAGCGAGGTTTTTCCGTTAACCTTGCCACTTACACCGCAATGTGAAACCGATGTGTTTATCGCTTCGCCTATCAGCACAGCGGTTGACATTCTATCAACCATAGAGCCATACATAAGTTTATTTCCACCATCGGTGTATCTTCCGTCATGTTGACCCACAACAGAGGAATAGATATCGGCATTGAGTACATATATATTATAAATATTAGCACCGTTTGTTGTGCCGAAAAGTGCTGTCTGCCAAAAATAAGGCTCATCCTGACCCAAAGCATCGGGATAATCCGACTCGCTGTACCAATCGTGCTTAAAAATTTCTCCCTTGCTATTGTAGATTTTAAGGTTAAGTATAGCATAGAGCGGTAAACCATCTGAGCCCATATCACAAGTGAAGGACCCCGTAAAGGGTTTTGTTGAATCATCACCTATCGGAACAAACCCGTTATTAAAATATTTACTGTCAGTTTTATAACCCTTCATATCAATGGTAGCAGCCAACTTGAAATTTGCCGAAAGATTATTTCTCATATTATACAAGTCATCAGCCGTTTTGATAAGATAAGGGTCGTTCCTTGTTCCGCTGCCTCCACTGTATTGCGCGGCGCTTACGCCAAGCATATTAAAGCATACAAGCACAATGCAGAGCGAAAGAAAAACCGAGGCAACCTTTAAAACAAAGCCTTTTTTCATTGTTTTTTCCTCCTTAAAACTTTAAAAAATCAACTGTGTGGGATGACACACATTGGATAACAGACAATTTTTTATCTGCTATCTAATATGGTCATCCTTGTTTTTAATATCCTATAATAAATGTTTTTCCTGTAGGGGACAATGCGAACATTGTCCCCTACATTTATTGATGTTTTGACTCTAATTTTTGTCCTCTGGGATTAAATCGCCCCAGTTATTATCGCCAAAATCAGTACCCAATACACCATCGGTGCCACGAGATGCATCCAAACAAAATGCCTGATTGCATTCGTATGAATTAACAGCGGGAGTTAAATATTCTTTTTTCATTTAAATTTCCCCCTCTTAATTATTGTTCTGCAGCAATTGCACTAAGTCTTGCAAGGTTGTTGTATACAAATTCAAGAATTTCCTTGTTTGTATTTGTAGCCAAATTGATAGAGCCAACAATCTCGCCGAAAGTTTCGGTGGGATATGTTGTGGTATCAAGAAGAGCAGCAGCCATAGTTCTTGCTACACTGTAAACAGAGCGTGTGCAGGTTCCGTTCTTAACGCCCTCGGTTGCCTCGGTATTGGGTTCTTTATTATTCTCACTATAAATGATAAGTGTTGTTTCACCATCCGAATACTTAACATAAGAACGTGCGCTGATACGTATACCGCAAGCATTTGCACTTTCACTGAAATCGATTCCATAAAGCTCAGCATCGAATTCAGTGGGTAATTCTTCGTAATCAGCGGCATTGCCCTTAGCAGCAAGAACAGTTGCTATAGAACCATTTGACAATTTATAGTTGCTATCAAGTGTGAGTTCTTTGCCGCCTAAGTACTGTGCCGGGAACATAACTGTTCCGAATTCAACAATCTCGTAACCATCGATAGCGGTTGTGGGCATTGTTGTTCTGAAACGGAGGTTCTGGTCGGATGTAATAGTAGTTGTGCGGATAGTAGCACCCTCAACTGTGGGAGCTTCGGCAGCTGCTGCGATTGCAATCTTAGCCTTGAGGGCATCAATTGCTGCCTTTGCTACACTATCCTGCATATCGGCAGGAAGTGCATTGTAAGTTTCTTCCATAAGAGCAATCTTTTCTGCCAATGCTGCCGAGTTATCAACAGTTGTGATTTCTTTTGCAGAAGCAAGTAACTTTGTAGCTGCGTCGTTACGATATGTAACCTTGATGTTATCAACGATAATACCTGTACCGGCTGTTGAATCAAATCCTAATGTAATATTCTCGTTATCATCAGCATCGGTAGCATTGCGGTTTACACCATAGGTCGCATTCTTTGACTGCCACCAAGAGGTGTTGTGATTTGGAGCATAGGTAAAGATGGTTTCACCTGTTGCGGTATTGATAGCCTTTATCTCAGTAAGAACTTTGTTATACAATACTTTTCCGGTTGCTTTATCCATACGAGCATAAGTAGTGTGATCCATATTTACATACTCTTTGCCATAGGTGATAACAACGGTTACCCAATTTGATGTTAAATCAAGTGTAGTCGGGATATACACGCCGGGCTGCATGAGATTTCCATCAAACAAACCAAAGGTTCTAAGTCCCCAGCCGTTTGTTGCACTCCATGCAAAATCCAAGCCTGATGTTGCGGTAACTTCATTTCCTTCTCTATCTGTATAGGTTTCTTCATAGAAAACTATTGTGGGTGTTGTCTGATTATTTGCTTCAACCTTCATATCAAAGGAATAGGTTTCAATATCACCGTAA
>JAZUMI010000059.1:0-22885 GCA_045603505.1 Acutalibacteraceae bacterium | reverse complement strand
GAGAAAAAGGCTGAACTTTCGGCTGCCGCAACTCTTCAAAAATTAAAGGATGAAACCATTGATATAACAATGCCTGCAAAGAAAAGCAAGGTTGGTAAAATTCATCCTCTAAATTCAGTTCTTGATGATATGATTGATATTTTTCAGTCTATGGGCTTTGACGTGGTAGACGGACCCGAGGTTGAAACCGATTATTATAACTTTGAATGCCTTAATGTTCCTGCCGACCATCCTGCAAGGGATATGCAAGATACCTTCTATTTAGGTGAAAACCTACTTCTCCGCACACAGACAAGTGCTGCGCAAATCAGAACAATGGAAACAAGAAAACCACCTATCAGGGTTATTTGCCCGGGTAGAGTTTATAGAGCCGATGAGGTTGATGCAACCCACTCCCCTGTTTTCCATCAAATAGAAGGTCTTGTTGTTGATAAAGGCATCACTATGTGTGACCTTAAGGGTGTTCTTGAGCAGTTTGCTCACGAGATTTACGGTAAAGACACAAAGGTTAAGTTCCGTCCCTCTTTCTTCCCATTTACCGAGCCATCGGTTGAGGTTGATGTTTCGTGTAGTGAGTGTGGCGGCAAGGGTTGCCGAGTTTGCAAGGGCAGCGGTTGGATAGAGATTCTTGGCGCAGGTATGGTGCATCCAAGTGTTCTTAAATGCTGCGGCATTGACCCAGAAGAATATTCAGGTTTTGCATTTGGTATTGGTCTTGACCGACTTACCACAACTCGCTATAAGATTAGCGATATCCGTTTATTATTCGAAAACGACAAGCGTATTCTTGAACAGTTTTAAGGGGAGGTAAACAGTTATGAAAATTTCTCTTAATCAATTAAAAACTTATGTTGAAATAAATGTGCCTGCCGAAGAAATGTGCGAGAAAATGGTTATGGCAGGCTTTGAGGTTGAAAGCATTGAAAAGCAGGGCGAAAACTTAAAAAATGTTGTTGCTGCTAAAATTGTTGATATAAAACCTCATGAAGATAGCGACCATTTACAAATTTGCCAAATGGATATTGGCGCTGATGAGCTTGTTCAAATCGTTACTGGCGCACAAAACATCTCGGTTGGCGATTTAGTTCCCGCCGCTCTTAATGACAGTTATTTACCCAACGGAATGCACATTGTTGCAGGTAAGCTCCGCGGCGTTCCCTCAAACGGTATGCTTTGCTCGGGCGAAGAGCTTTGCTTAACCGAAGCTGATTATGAAGGTGCATCTGTGCACGGAATTTTAATTCTTCGTGATGAATTCCCTGCAGGTACTGATATGCGTGATGTTTTAGGACTTGATGATTATATTATCGACTTTAAAATCACCGCAAACCGTCCTGACTGCAACTGCGTTCTCGGTGTTGCAAAGGAGATAAGCGTTGTTCTTGGCACCACCTTTAACCCACCTGTTCCTGAATATAAGACTATTGGTGAGGACATTAAAGATTATATTGATATTGAAGTTCAAAATTACGAGCTTTGCCCTCGTTATATGGGTAGACTTGTTAAAAATCTTCGCATCGGTCCCTCCCCCGACTGGATGCAAAAGGCTATTACCGCATCGGGTATGCGCCCGATTAACAACATTGTTGATATAACCAACTTTGTTATGCTTGAAACAGGTCAACCGATGCATGCATTTAATTATGACGAGCTTGAGGGCAAGAAGATTATAGTTAGAAATGCCGCCGAAAACGAGAGCATTACTACCATTGATGGTACCGAACACGCTCTCAACCCAGATATGCTTGTTATTGCTGATGGCGCAAAGCCTTCATGCCTTGCAGGTATTATGGGTGGCAAGGAAAGCGAAATTGAGGATGACACAACAACGCTCTTCCTCGAATGTGCAAAATTCAAGAGAGATAATGTTCGCCACACAGGAAGAGCACTTGGTATGCGTACCGAGTCTAGCGGTAGATTTGAGCGCGGTGTTGATATTAAGAATGTTGAGTTTGCTATGGAAAGAGCACTCGGTCTTATTTATGAGCTAGATGCAGGTGACATTGTTGAGGGCGTTATCGACCGCAACCAAGGTTTGCCTGAGGATAGAATTATAGTGACAACTGCCGAGAAAATTTTAGAGCTCATCGGTGTTGATGTTCCAACCGATACTATTCTTTCAATTCTTAACAGTCTCGGTCTTAATGCTACATTAAACGGCGAAGAAATCACCTGCCGCATTCCCTCAATTCGCGATGATATTGAAGGCAGAGCCGACCTTGCAGAAGAGGTTATGAGAATTTACGGATATGACCACATTGTTGGCACCTCTATGCGCGGCGCGGTAATTCGTGGTAAAAAATTACCTGAGCGAATTAAAAATGATAAAATCAAGCGTACTCTTTCAGGTCTTGGCGCTTTTGAGGCAACTACCTATTCCTTCATTTCTTCAAAGGCAATTGATACATTAAACTTAGAAGAAAATGATGAAAGAAGAAAACAGGTTAGCATAATAAATCCGCTCGGCGAAGAATATTCGGTTATGAGAACACAGCTTATAACAAGTATGTTAACCGTTCTTGCAACCAACATAAACCGCAAAAACGAGGATGGAAGATTTTATGAAATAAGCAAACGCTTTGTTGCTAAATCTTTCCCATTAACCGAACAACCCGATGAACTTCCCACAATGTCTATTGGTATTTACGGTAAGGATGAAGATTTCTTTACATTAAAGGGCATAATAGAAGAAATAATGCATATTTTCGGAGCGCATACACGTTATGAGCGTTCAAACGAAACCTATTTGCATCCAGGCCGTCAGGCTCGTGTTTTAGCAAATAACAAGGATGTTGCCGTTTTCGGCGAAGTTCATCCCTCGGTTGCACAAAATTACGATATCGACACCCGTGTTTATGTTGCTGAAATTAAACTGGATGTTCTCTATACCATTGAAAAGAGAAAAACAACCTACAAACCTCTTCCTAAATTCCCTGCGGTTGAGCGGGATTTCGCTATGCTTTGCGATGTTGATATCCCCGTTGGAAATCTTGAACAGGCAATTATAAGCGGTGCTTCAAGACTTCTCGAAAAGGTTGAACTTTTCGATGTTTACACAGGTTCGCAAATCCCCGAGGGCAAGAAGAGTGTTGCATTCAGCGTTTGGCTTCGTTCAGCCGATTCAACCCTTAGTGATACTCAAATCGATGAGGTTAGCGAAAGAATTATTACAAAGCTTGAAAGAGCAGGGGCAATACTTCGAAAATAATGCTTGAACTTTCGAGCATTTCGGTATAAAATAATATTAGTGAGGTGTTATTTATGATGGATAGAACTATGACCTTTTCAATAGGCGACCAGGCTGAAAGACAAATTAGAGATACTCTTACAGCTGTTTATGATGCTCTAAAAGAAAAAGGCTACAATCCGATAAATCAGATAGTGGGATATATACTTTCGGAAGACCCCACATATATCACCACTCACAATAATGCGAGAAATCTTATAAGGAAGATTGACCGTGATACATTGCTTCAATCTTTAGTTAAATACTATTTAAGCAACTAATATTAAAAAGCCGCTCGATGATGAGCGGCTTTTCTTTTTATCCTTTGAATATTTTTGATATATTTCGCCGAAACTAAAAGCGGTGATAAATATGGAAATTAAGAGAAGAAATATATCTATTATTGCAATCGTATTAAGTATTTGTTTAAGCGTTTTAATCATTACCGCATCCTTTGCAGTAAAGGCGGGTAAAAAAGCAGATAACGGATGCTACCTTGGACTCTATGAAAACAACGTAGCCCTTTATCTTGAGGGGCGAGTTTACGAAGTGTACCCTGATATAATTGTGGATAATCTGCCAAAACAGGATATCGACCAATTAAAAAAAGGCATTGCTTTTCCAACCGTAGAGGAAGCACAAAATGCAATAGAAGATTATGATGGATAAAAGACCGAGCCATGCTCGGTCTTTTGTTTTAATATTTGCGCCAAACCATTTTATCAACAACACCTGTATAAGATTGGATAAGTTTTACAACCTTTGTTGACACATTTTCCTCTATATAATCGGGAACGGGGATACCGTAATCGCCACTTTCATTCATTTCTACTGCAGTATTAACTGCCTGAAGTAAAGATTTTTCATCAATACCTGCAAGAATGAAACAAGCCTTATCAAGCGCCTCGGGGCGCTCGGTTGAGGTGCGGATGCAAATCGCAGGGAATGGTTTTCCGATACTTGTGAAGAAGCTTGATTCTTCGGGAAGTGTTCCGCTATCCGAAACAACTGCGAATGCATTCATTTGCAAACAGTTATAATCGTGGAAGCCGAGTGGCTCTTGTCTTATAACCCTTCTATCAAGCTCGAAACCTGACTCCTCAAGGCGTTTTCTTGAACGGGGATGGCAAGAATAAAGAATAGGCATATCATACTTTTTAGCCATCTTATTTATTGCATTAAAGAGTGATAAGAAGTTCTTTTCAGTATCAATATTTTCTTCTCTATGAGCCGAAAGAAGTATATATCTTCCCTTTTCGAGTCCAAGTCTTTCGTGAACATCCGAAGCCTCTATATCGGCAAGATTATTATGCAAAACCTCTGCCATAGGCGACCCTGTTACATAAACGCGTTCTTTCGGTAAACCACACTCGTGAAGATATTTTCTTGCATGTTCACTGTAAGCAAGATTAACATCAGAAATGATATCTACAATTCTTCTGTTTGTTTCCTCAGGCAAACACTCATCCTTGCATCTGTTTCCTGCTTCCATATGGAAAATTGGAATATGCAAACGCTTAGCGGCAATTGCCGATAAACAGGAGTTTGTATCTCCTAAAATTAGTAACGCATCAGGCTTAATCTCATTCATAAGCTTGTACGAACAGTTGATTATATTACCAACCGTAGCGCCCAAGTCATCGCCTACTGCATCCATATAAACCTCGGGGTCACTAAGTTTTAAATCTTTGAAGAAAACACCGTTTAATGTATAATCATAATTTTGACCCGTGTGTGCAAGAATAGTATCAAAATACTCACGGCACTTATTTATAACAGCACCAAGACGGATAATCTCAGGACGTGTACCCACAATTATAAGAAGTTTTAATTTACCGTTGTTTTTGAAAGAAACATCACTGTAATCGGTTTTAATATTCATTATTCCACTTCCTCAAAAAAAGTATCAGGATGGTTTATATCAAAGCTCTCATTAGCCCACATAACAGTTACTAAATCTTCTGTTTCACTTAAATTTATTATGTTATGTGTATATCCTGGGAGCATGTGAACTGCTTCAATTTTTTCACCGCTAACATAGAAATTCAAGACCTCATCGGTGCCAATTTTTCTTTGTTGAATAAGGCCTTTGCCCGAAACAACAATAAAAAACTCCCATTTAGTGTTGTGCCAATGTTGTCCCTTTGTAATACCTGGTTTTGAAATGTTTACACTTACCTGACCACATTTTTCAGTTTTAAGAAGTTCGGTAAAACTTCCTCTTGCATCCACATTCATTTTAAGGGGAAAACTCACCTTTTCTTCAGGTAAATATGAAAGATAGGTTGAATATAATTTCTTTTCGAAACTGCCAAGCGGTATCTCGGGAACAACAAGCGTTTTTGGTTGCTCTTTGAACGAATAAATTAAATCAACAATTTCGCCAAGAGTGATTTTATGTTCTATCGGAACTTTACAGTAATTTCCCTCTCGGTTCTCTTCTCCAATGAGAGCACGTACAAGCTCATCAACAACATCATCAATATAAACAAGTGTCATATTAACACTTCTATCATTCACTTGGATGGGTAAATCATTAGCAATATTATTACAGAATGTAGCAACTGCACTGTTATAATTAGGTCTGCACCATTTACCGAAAACATTGGGCAAACGATAAACTAAAACCTTAGCTCCGCTCTCTGCCGAATAATTGAACATTAAGTCCTCCCCTGCCTTTTTAGAAAGGCCATAGGGGTTATCAAGAGATGCTTGAATCGAAGAAGAAATCATTACAGGACAAGTATTGTTGTGCTTTTTAAGTGTTTCAAGTAAAACAGAAGTGAAACCGAAATTACCCTCCATAAACTCTGAAGTATCTTTTGGCCTATTAACACCTGCAAGATGAAATACGAAATCACATTGACGGCAATATTCATCAAGTAAATTCTTTTCGGTATCAATATCATAAAGGAATATTTCATCAATCTGCAAGTTTCCTCTTGTTTTATCCTTACCTTCTTTGATGTTTTTTAGTGTTTCGGTTAGATTTTTTCCAACAAAGCCACTAGCACCTGTAATGAGAACTTTCATACATTACTCCTTAAAGTTAAAATCGAGTCCTACAAACCGCAAGGTTTGCTCATAATCACTTATATCTTTTGTAGATATACTGTTCATTGTTTCATAAAAATCTTTAGCTCTATCTCTCTTAAAGAACAATACTGTAATAAGTCGCACTATCCAATAAAAAGGAAGTAAGAAAGAAAGTTCTTTCCTCTCTAAAATAGGATAATGAAAACTCATTGTTTGTATTGATGGAAATGCCATTTGTATCATTCTTCTGAATTTTCTGTTTTTACTACTTTTTTTAGAAGCACTTGCCTTGATAGTTTGAGAAATTCTGCTTTTGCGATAGTTTCCAAAAACACCACTACCGAAAATAACATCGGTTATATAAGCAGTTTTTTCATTTCCCTTACCATCGTAAAACCAAACATCAATAGTATTAAGCATATTGCAGTAAAACTCGTAAATCTGCAGTTTTTCAAGTTCAATTTTTATATATTTTTCGTCTAAATGCGGGTGCGCATTTCGATAAACATAGAGGTCAACAACATGCCTTATTCCTATACCTGCATCACGGTAATGCTTTGCGAAATGGGTGAAAAGATAAATCATTTGGTCTTCATCACTCATCTCAAACCTATGAGGGAAATCAGGATTGGGTTTGCCAAGCTGCCAACCATCACCAAAATATGCGAAATAATCTTTATTATATGATGGGATAAGCCTTTTATGAAGCTCAAGTAAAAGCTGCGGCTTTCTCCAAATAAGCTCATGGTCACTTTCAGTTCGCTCTTCAAATCCAAGACCTTGCATAATGGGTTTTATCCTGTCATACTGCTCAGTTTTGATAAGAATATCGGCATCTCCCATAGCACGAAGTTCTTTTTTTGGATACATACTCTTAAGAAGAGTACCTTTAAGAAGCATATAATCAATGCCTTTTTCATCAAAAGCCTTTACAATATTTTCAATCTCATAAACTTGGCCTTCGCTTATAATTAAATTTTTATAAACAGCTATAAACAGTTCTTTCATTTCCGGTAGGTTTTTATCAATACCGCAATTAAAAGCGCCGTAATAAATGAGACCATATATCTGATGCCTTTTAGCGATTTGCAAAGCAAACTCAATATTGAACTCTTCGGGCAAAGGCAATTTTTCACCCGTTAGTGCACTTTTGATAAGTGTTAAAATGCCTTGTTCCTCAAAAGAAATCATTATTTATTTTCCTTCCAAGCAGTTAATTCATCTCTAATGTACTGTAAAGATAAGAGTTTTTCCTTAACCTCTTCAACGCTTAAAAGACCTGTATTATTCGAGTCAAATTCAGTAAGCGAATTTCTCTTTGTATCGCCTTCTTTGAAATACTTATCATAATTAAGGCCGCGGTTATCAGCAGGAACACGGTAAAACTCACCCATATCAATAGCATTGGCACACTCTTCGTTGGTGAGAAGTGTTTCATATAACTTTTCACCGTGGCGAATTCCGATAACCTTAATTTCGGTTTCAGGGTTAAATAATTCGGTTACTGCCTTTGCTAATGTTTCAATAGTGCAAGCAGGTGCCTTTTGAACTAAAATATCACCGTTTGTTCCATTTTCAAATGCAAATAAAACAAGATCTACCGCTTCATCAAGACTCATAATAAATCTTGTCATAGAAGGCTCTGTAATAGTAATAGGATTACCCGCCTTTATTTGCTCTATCCAAAGCGGAATAACTGAACCTCTTGAGCACATAACATTTCCGTAACGAGTACAGCAAATTTTTGTTTTATTGGTTGTTCTTGACTTTGCAACTGCTACTCTTTCTTCAAGTGCTTTGCTTATACCCATTGCATTAACGGGGTATGCTGCCTTATCGGTTGAAAGACAGATAACACTCTCTACCCCCGCTTCGATTGCGGCAGTTAGAACGTTATCGGTTCCTATAACATTTGTCTTAACGGCTTCCATCGGAAAAAACTCGCACGAAGGCACCTGTTTTAGAGCTGCCGCATGGAAAATATAATCAACGCCGTGCATTGCACTTCTAACCGATTCAAGACTTCTTACATCGCCTATGTAGAATTTGATTTTCTCTGCAACCTCAGGCATTTTAGCCTGAAATTCGTGGCGCATATCATCCTGCTTTTTTTCATCGCGCGAAAAAACACGAATTTCACCGATATCGGTCTTTAAAAAACGATTTAAAACCGCATTACCAAAGGAGCCCGTTCCTCCTGTTATCATAAGTGTTTTGTTTTTAAATAAACTCATTGTTTTATCTCTCCCGTATTATTTAATAAAGTGCTATTATCTTTCAATCCTATTTTTCTTTGCAAGTCTTTTCTTTATTTTTCCAAAAAAACCCGAAAAGCCTTTATATCTGAGGAATAAAAACAGCACCTCAACTTTTCTGAAAAAGCTAAAAATAGGTCTATTTCTACAAAGCACCTCATCCTCATATTTCATATATTGTCTATCGGCAATCATATATTTAGGGTGCTTAAGCGGGAAATCATATTCATAGGTTTTCATATTAAAAATTTTGCGGATTGCTTTAGGCAGAAGTTTATATTCTGAGGCGTGTTCGGAGTTTTCTGTGCAACCTATATTGGAAAGCATATTATACTTTGGAATTATGTATAATTGATTTTGCGCATAAACATTAAGTCTTCCGAAAAACTCCCCTCCCGGGATATGGCCGCCGTATCTTGAATCATTGGCATATCCGTTTAAAACCTTTAAAAAAGCCTTATCATAGCTGATTCTATCCTTCAAAAGCTCCATAATGTACTGAGATTTACCATATTCAAGGTCAAAATCTCTTTGCATATAGCTTCGTTTCCAGGTTGCTTGACCTGTTATTGGACCGCGCTCAGCAAAGAAATAATCGGAATCCGCTTTTTCCCAAACCTGCGCTTGATTCATCGCGCAGATGCAGAGAACACGGGTATCATCCTTATATTTTTCAAGTAATTCCTCACAGAATTTAAAATAGGAAACCGAAGGAATACAATCATCTTCTAAGAAGATGCAACGATCCACCTTTGACCAAATAAGATCAGCGCCCTTGCGACTCATAGTATAAAGACCGTTATTCTCTTCCTCGAATATTTTATATATTTTACAATCCCAATCAACTTCATTTTCAAAAATTGCTCGGTTTTGCCTTATTGCCTCCCACTCTTTTTCGTTCCTTCCACCATCGGAAATGAGAAACATAACAGAGGGACGCGCCATCTTTAAAACCTCAAACTGACGTCTTTGACATTCAGGTCTTATCCAGATATTAACCCTTACAGGAACATCTGCAAGGAAAGGTTTTTTTTCCATTTTTTAACCTCGCTTTAATTTTTTAAATATATCCTGTTTTTCCTGCTTTGTTATATAGAAAACAAGTATTGTTATGATGAAAAATATTCCAATTATAATAGCCTTTATAAGCAATCCTGCCCACGACTGATTTCTTATAAACCGCGAAACCAAAAGACCTACAATAAGCGTTATTGTATAGCAAGGAACAATCCTTAAATAGCATTTTTTATAAAACTCGAAAACATTTATACCCGCTTTTTTCTTATAAATAAAATTCATATAGATAATATTCACAACAGAGGTAAGCGCTGTTCCTATGCAAACACCCAATGCTCCGATTTTAATTGATAAAAAATAGGATGTGGCAAGTCCCAAAACACCCGTTACGGACATACATAACGCTTGATACTTAATAAGCTTTTTTGCAATAACAGTAGTCTTGGCAATCTGCTGTGTTGCAGAAATAAGAGTTGGGAAAAGAATTATCATTGCAAGATAATACGTCTTTTCGTAATCTTTACCCATCCAAAGAGTCATAAACTGTTTACCAACCGATACGAAGCCTATATAAATAAGTCCCATAACTATCGACTGATATCTACCGACCTTTATCATGAGTTTTAAAATATTTTCTTCTTTTTTCTCAGCAATAAATTTTGAAACTCTCGGCAAAAACATACCGTTTATTGCGGTTCCCAAGGTGTAAAAATATCCTTCTAAGGTAACTGCGGGGGCATATAGAGCGATTTCAAGAGAGCCCGATGTCATACCGAGAACAGAGGGTGCAAAGCTGTGAGTAAATCTTTGCATTATGCTTATAACGGTAGTCCAAAGAGTGAAACTGAAGAGATTCTTATAAAGGTTATTGCCCGAGGCTTTAAAATTAACCTTTACGGGAACATCTTTTTTAACAAATAAAAATTTTGAAAAAACAGTTGCAAGATGTGAAAGAACGGTTGCAAGAATTACTATCGTTACACTCGAAGAGAAAAACAAAACAACAATTACCGATACAACCGATAAAATCCTATAAAGCAGATTGCAGACCTTAAGCTGAATAAACTTTTCATAGGAGGTTAATATTCCATCAAGCGGAGAAAAAGGAAAGGCTACTAATTGATAACCTGCAACAATCAAGTAAAGAATTCTGAAGGTTTCAAGTTCGGAAGGAGTTAACTCTTTATATATGCTTTCAACAAAGGCGAAAACCACTGCCAAAACGACAAATATTGCAATATCGATAAGTATATAGAGTTTATATATAACTCCAAGTATATCGTTAACATCCTTCTGCCTACCTTCGGCACGATATTTAGAAACAAAGCGCGAAACCGCAGAGCCGAGGCCAAAATCGAGCATAAAGATTGCAATAAGCGAGTTGGCAAGGGTATACAGTCCGTAGTTAGACTGGCCTATTTTTGCCACCATCCAAGGTGTATACAAAAGGCCCGCCGCTATATTAAACGCCATCGTGAAATACGAGATTACGGCACCCATTTTTAATTGACCGAGTTTACGAAGCTTCATCAACTTCCCCCATAATACTAAAATTTGCCAAAAAAGTTAAAATAGAAATTAAGTCCCCTTTTTTACCTCAGAACACCTATGTTGTACCTAGTGTATTTTCAGGCTTCTCTTCAGGTGATTTTTCTTTATTCTCATTGACTGCGTAACAAGAGGCAACTATAAGCGGGGTTAAGAACAGTCCCGCAACACCTACGAAGATTGATGCTTCAAAGCAACCTGTAATCATAATCGATGCAAGGGAGAAAGCCGCCAAGGGTGAATAGTTGTTTTGAAGGTTTTTAAGTGAACGGTAAATTATATTTGCCGCTAAAATTGTTGTTGGTGCGCCGAAGCGAACGAAAATGGTCATAAGAGAATTATGCATCTGAGAGTCATAAAACTTATAATAATTGCCGACAAAGAAGCAATTTCGAAAATCATCAAGAACGGTTCCCCAGATATTCTCCCTTGTATCTATATTTTTATCTATTTCATCCATTCGGAAGAATTCCTCCCAAAATGCCTTATTCTCCATAATAACGAACATATAAAAAAAGAAAACTATTATAGGAAGATATGCAAGAATGAACAAAAGCCAATTGGGTAGCTTTTTTATTCTCAATCCCTTTATAAGAAGAATTCCGACAACGAAGAAAATACATGCAAAATATGAATTTCTTGATTCGGTTGCAGATACTATAGGAAGCATTGCCGCCGCTATTATCCATAGTACTATACGCAATACCTTTTTCTGATTAAGTGAAAAGGAAACAAGTATAATAAAGAGAGCGGCAACCCAAAGACCTGCGGCATTGGGGTTCGGGAAATTAAGGGCAATTGAATTGGTATGCTTAAAATAGCTCGACTTAAGAGAGCCGAAATGATACGCCACGACTAAAATAAGTGATGCCGCAAAAAAAGCATAAAACATCTTTTTATAAGTGGCAAAATTCATTTTAACCTTGTATGCAAGTTCAACACATATAAAGGAAGCATAGGTTATAAGCACATGCGTAAAAAAGTCAGCATTGTCCGTAACCAGCTCACGCGTTATAACCGAGATAACCATTAAGAAGGGTATTACTATCATACTTCGACTTATATCAAGATTAAGAAAATAACACACGAGAATAATAACCAAGCTTATAGCGTATATGACATTTACGAAGGTGCTGCTTATAAAAATCTGACCAAGAAGCGATGCCACCGCGCATATTGAACAAACAAGTACTATTTTATCGGAAAAGAAATTTATAGTTTTCAATTTAAAGACTACCTCTTTTTATTTTCATCTGCAGTAAACAAAACACAGTTCATAATATTTTCCCAGCAGTTTACCGCTTCATTTCTAATTGTTTGACTTTTCTTTCTAACAATTTCTCCTTTTATAACCTTTTCCATAAGTGAGGCTAACTCCATCTCTGATTTATAATCGAAAAAGTAAGCATTTTCATATTCATCAAGAAGCTCTCTTGAAAAGGGAGTATCAGCAGCAAGCACTATTGCGCCTGCGCTTCTTGCCTCCGCCAAAGGATAGCCAAAGGTTTCTATATATGATGGGAAAACAAGTGTTGTTTCAAAATATTTTTTTATAACATCTTCATAAGGAATTCTTCCTAAACACTCGATGTTTCCACTTGATTTATCGGAAGAAATCGTTAAAGTAACAAAAGGCTCTAATCCCTTTTCCTCGAGTATTTTACAAGCTTTATATATCAATTCGTTATTCTTATAAATTGCCTTGCTCGACGGATAAAAAAAGGATTTATTATCAAATACGTTTTCAGTGACTTTTTTGGATAAATCCTTAACTTCAGGTGGAATTTTAACAATTTTTTCGGGAGTAAGTCGGCACTTTTTCATTACCGCTTGTTTCATCCATTCGGTTTGAACGATAATTTTTTGTGCCCTTTTAACACTCGCCTTGATAATGATACCAATAATATGCTGATAAACAGCTAACTTTCTCTCACTGCTTTTTAAAAGAGAAAAGTTTTTCATACTCTGAAAGGGTAATGACTGATGAAGATAAATCATCTGCGGAACTTTAAGACCAAATGTTATAATATTTTGCATCGAAAAAACAATATCGGGTTTTAGAGAATTTATAAAGGTTTTACCCATTACTAAATCGAATAAAACCTTTTTTATTGGATTATTTTTTATTTCAGGCATAGCTATTATTTTAACATTTTCGGTTTCTTCAAAATATTTATTCGCGAGAAGAAAAATCCATTCGTTTTCCTTATCATTTTCGCAAACGCATGAATAAAAATCCTTGAGCACGGTCATCGCTCCACCGCTACTTGCCGCAATATTATTAACGACTATTCTCATTACTCTTCACTTTCTATATTTTTAATAATTGTTTCGTAACTAATTTTTGAAACATAATTTTCTTCTAAATACTCTCTTCCCTTTTTGCCCATTTCGGCAAGATTCGCAGTTATCGCAGTATCAACTGCCTTTGTAAAGTCACTCACACTATTGCTCTCGCACCACCATCCGAAACCGTTTTCGGTTACAACCTCGCCAATGTCGGTATTCGGGTCGGTGCAGGCAAGAACAGGCATACTGTTTTGCATATAGCTTAAAAGCCGAGATGGGAAATTTGGAATTGTGAATCTATGGTCAAGAAAGATAAGACCAATATCAAATGCTTTTATAAACTCTTCGTATTCGGTTTTGGGAAGCCCGTTAAGAAGTAAAACATTATCGGGCTTTTCATTTTCAACAAATGCCTTAATCTTGGGATATTCAGTTCCTTTTCCGCAAACAACAAAAAATCTATCTTTTTTGCCGATATTTGCCTTAAGACAATCTATAACAAAAGGTATGCCCTGAGGCTTTCCTAGATTTCCGCCATAAACAAACACACAAGTATCTTCGGGAATATTATATTTCTGCCTTATTTCTTTGCGTTTTTCGGCTGTTCTTTCAATATCAATAACCTCAATGCAATTGGGGTTGATATGAACTTTTTCGGGCGCAACATAAGAATTATGCTTTAAAAGATAATCAACATTCGCTTTACTCATACAACCGATATAATCGGAAACTGTGTATAGCTTTTTCTCTTTTTTGCGGAACATTTTATAGATAATCGATTTAACGCCCGTTTTGCGCATCATACCGATATCCACCGCATTTTGCGGAAAAATATCCTTAAGCAAAAGATAAGTTTTAGCATTATCGCGTTTTTTTATGTAACTAACGGTTGCAACCTGTGTTACAGGAGGCGTTGGATAAAGCACCAAATCAAACTTTACATCCTTAAAATGTTTCTTTATTGCTACACTATACTGATAGGGCATTAAAAGATTTGAAATGCCTTTTTCGATAATATTTGTATTTTTATTATTACCAATTTTAACTCTTAAAATATCACAATCACACTCAACCGAATGTGTTGTTGGTTGCTTATTTCTACGCTCATTAGAACAAACCACATAAACATTATGTCCATTATCTTTAAACTGCCTCATTAAATCACAAGTAATCGTGTGCTCAGCAAGATTAGGAATTCCGCTAATCGAAACAAACAAAACGTTCATACAGTTCTCCTTAAAATTTTTCAATTAAATCGTGCCTAATTATATCTTCACCTAAAACTGAAATGGCTTTAATTCTTGAGTTTGCTTTTTTGTGTTTTTCTTTTAGTTCTTCGAGTGTTTTTGCAACCACGCTAAAATATGCAACACGGTCACCACTTGAATTAACCGTTTTAAACTCCATACCCTTTTGCTTAAATTGCGAATATTCAGCTATTATACCCTCATTAAGCAGTTCTTCAAAGCCTTCAAGATGGTCAAGTATACCCTCTTTGCAATAGATAAACTCATTAATAGTTATTTCATCAGGAATCTTTACTTCATCCACATGCGGTTTTTTGCCGAGAGTTAAATCAACAACTGATTTAACAACATCAAAGCCTGAATTTTTCTTAATCATTAAGAATTTAATGCCGCCGCCTGTTCTTGCACAAAACTCAACAACCGACACTTTTTCACCGTTTGATATAAGTTGAATGAGCATAGGTGTGTTCTTAAGACGGAAGGCATTGGCGATTTTTTGAGCGGTATCGATAATTTGAGCCTTGATATTTTCCGAGATGTCAGCAGGAATCATACTGCGGTTTATCACAAACTTGCCGCCCTCGCCAATTTTATAGAGGTTAGATATGCAAAGCACCTTTGCTATACCTTCTTCAACATAAACATCGACAGTGATTTCATCACCGTCGACAAATTCCTCAACTATCGCATTATTCGTTCGGCTTATATTAACGGCATTTAGGAAAGCTTCTTTCAAATCCTCTATATTTGTTACCTTTCGGACGCCTCTTGAAGAATATGAATCAACAGGTTTCACGATAAGTGGAAACTCAAGATGCTTCACTTTCTCCTCATCGAACTCATCCATTATGACAAAGCTTGAAGTCGGCACTCCGTTCTCCTCAAAAATCTTTTTCATATAAGATTTTTTAGAAACATTTTCGGCTGTTGCGAAATCTATGTAGCACGGGAGGTCTAAATCTTCACTAACCTGAGCTACAACCTGCAAAACCTGGTCAGCACAAACAGAAATTAAAAAGTCAACCTTTTGCTCACGTGCAAGCTCCCTTATGGCATCAACATCAAGAACTGAAACCTTATAGAACTCATCCGCATATTTCCTTGCAGGCACATTTTCGTTCATATCAGCAAGAAGTGCTTTTATTCCACGTGATTTTAGTTCGTTTATTGCCGCTATTTGCGGAATTCCGCCGCAAAGCACAAGTGCCTTCATAAACTATCTCCTTAAAATTGTTTCTTTTTCTTCCTTTTTAGCAGTTATAGCATCCTCTTTTGTAAACGCTATTCCCTCTTGTTTAAATACTACTGCAATAGTTTTAAACAAAATTGCAATATCAAAAAGAAAGTTAAACTTTTCTATGTATTCAATATCATATTCTATTTTTTCACTCCAGGTTAAATCGTTTCTTCCATTAACCTGAGCCCAACCTGTAACACCGGGGCGCATTTCCATTCTGCGTTTTTGATGCTCATCATAATTTTCAACCTGATAAGGAAGCGTAGGACGGGGACCAACAATACTCATTGTACCCTCTATAACATTGAAGATTTGCATCAATTCATCAAGACTTGTTTTTCTAAGAATTCTTCCAACCTTTGTAATGCGCTCTTTTGGAGGAAGCATCTCTCCGTTTTCATCAAGACTATTTTCAGGGGTTAGCATCGTGCGGAATTTATATATCTTAAATATTTTTCCATCCTTACCCACTCTATCCTGAGTGAAAACGGTGGGACCTTTTGAAGTTAATTTTATTAAAATTGGTATTACTATCAAAACCGGGATGATAGTTAAAACCAAAACCAACAAGCATCCCGCAACAATATCAAATGCGCGTTTTAAAAATAGATTAAATTTTCTCATAATTCACCTTAGGGTGACAAGAATCAAACTTGTCACGCCTGACAAATAATAATTTTTAGTTTTTTCTTGCCTCATCATTTGTAATACGTCAGCCTTACAAAAATAAGCGCAAGAAAGGCAGAAAAGGTGGCAAGAGAAATCGTAATAGGTTAGACTCTTGTCACCCTAAAAGAAACTTTTTATAATCTCTATTACTCTATCTTGTTCGGCCTCAGTCATTTTAATATCACTCGGTAAGCAAACGCCCCTTGCAAAAATATCCTCACCAACACTGCTTTCGTTTACCGAAATAAAATCACAATTAGCAAAAATGGGTTGCATATGCATAGGTTTCCAGATAGGTCTCGCTTCAATATTTTCCTCAGCCAACTTATTTATAATATCCATTGGCTTAATAGGACAATTTTCGTCTATAAGTATACATGAAAGCCAGAAGTTAGGCTCAGTATAATCGGGGTATGGATTCATAGAAATCGGCAAATCAGTAAATGCCGCATTGTACCTATCATAAATTTTCTTTTTTAGCGCTTTGTGTTCTTCAAGGTGAATTAGTTGTCCTCTGCCGATACCTGCAACAATATTGCTCATTCGGTAGTTATAACCTATTTCGCTATGCTGATAATGAGGAGCGGGGTCACGCGATTGTGTTGACCAAAATCTTGCCTTTTTAATTGCTTCCTCATCATCTGATAAAAGCATACCGCCGCCCGATGATGTTATAATTTTATTTCCGTTAAAGCTGATAGCATTATATTTTCCAAATGTTCCTGTTTGGATACCCTTATATGTAGCGGACAAACTTTCGGCAGCATCTTCGATGAGTATTGCCCCATATTTATCGCAAATCGCTTTTATTTCCTCAAATTTAGCGGGTGTTCCGTAAAGATTTGCAACGACAACACATTTACATTGAGGATACTTCTTGAATGCTTTTTCAAGAGCAATAGGATCCATATTCCATGTATCATATTCGGAATCGATAAATACCTGTTTTCCTCCCTCATAAGAAACTGGATTTACCGTTGCTGAGAAGGTAAGGTCTGAGCAAAATACAATATCACCTTGCTTAACACCTGCTAACTTCACAGCTAAATGCAAAGCCGCAGTTCCCGAGCAAAGTGCAGCTGCACTCTTAATTCCTACGAAGTTTGCTATCTCCTTTTCAAATTCGTCCACATTCTTACCTAAAGGGGCAACCCAATTAGTATCAAACGCTTCTTTTACAAATTTTTGCTCCTCATCATGCATGGTTGGAGAAGATAAAAACACCCTTTTCCCTGACAAAAAAAACACCACCTGATTATAATTAGCGCTAATTTTACATTATACCAAGTAATTATACTATAAATAATACACAAAGTCAATGAAAAATGACTAAAAAATGCATAAAAAATGAACAAAAGGCGGCAGTTTTTCTGCCACCTTTCAATTATCGGTTTTTTATTAAATCAATAGCATCCTTAGCAAATTTAGAAATATGTGCTCCTTTTCGCATAATAATAGCCGGCTCACGTAAAATTTCCGCGTCTTTTAACGAGTAAATTTCTATATCTTTACCTATCGCATTGCCCTCAATAAATCTAAACGGTAAAACACACGCTCCAACTCCTGCATTACAAAGGCTCCAGGCAGTTGTTATGCCAACCACTTCGGTTGTTATATCAGGGGTAAAATCATTTGTAACGCATAATTTATCGAACAACTGACGAAGTTCTTGCTTTCTACCAAGTGCAATAAACGGGACATTCTTGCAATCTCCAAGGCAAACAGAAGATAATTTATCATCGTTTTTTACTTGTTTTAAGCCATTAGCATACACCTTCGGAACAGCCAAAACAAGCATTTCTTTATGAAGTGGAATTATATCAAGCATATTCGCATCAGCAGGTAAATTAACAATAGAAAAATCAACCAAACCTTCGGCTGCTTCCTTGTGCAACTGAGCACTTCCCATTTCCTTTAAAATTACCTTTAATCCCGAATATTTTTCTTGAAGTTTCTTAACAATATCCGAAATAAAATATAGCGCTCTAAAAGGTGAAATTCCTATAATAACGCTACCCTTTTCGCCTTCTTTATAATCTTCCATGGAGCGTTTTAACCGTTCTTCTCTAAATAATAAATCTTTAGCGCCCCTTATAAAATCTTCACCCGCAAAAGTGAGTTTTAAGGGTGTAACCGTCCTATCAAAAAGCATTACTCCAAGCTCTTCTTCAAGACTCAATATCTGTTTGCTTAGTGCAGGTTGACTGATATTTAAACGCTCTGCAGTTTGGGAAATATTAAGATTTTCAGACAAAGCTATCGCATACTGAAGTTGACGCGAATTCATCTGCACACCCACCTATCATCTTTATTTTTTATTACATAATACCACTTATTTTCTCCTTTTTCAAGCATTAAAAATTTGCTTGACAAATGTTTCCATGTTCATTATAATATAACTGGTTAGTTATGGTAATTATAACGTATCAATTATCAAGGAGATGTTTAAAAAATGGAATCTTTATTGTATTTAGGCATCATGTTGGTAGTGATTTGCGTATGGTTTTTAGCCTTTAAGCGTCCCGTTTACGAGGCAGTTTTATTGGCTTTTGTCATTTTGCTAATCGTTACCGGCACATGGGGTAATGCTCTTATTTATATCAATGAAGGCTTGTCAACCTCCCTGCTCTATTCTATGGTTGCTTTTGTTGCGATGTCTATCTTGCTGACTAAAACTAAAATTGTTGATAGTTGCATTGCAGTTATCCTTTCACTAATCGGACGTATTAGAGGTGGTGCAGGCTATACTGCAGTTATCGCAAGCGCATTTATGGGCGCTTTATCAGGTTCAGGTCCCGGAAATGTTATGGCAACAGGCGCCCTAACTATCCCTGCCATGAAACGCACCGGTTTCCCCGCCGAATTAGCTGCAAACATTGAATCTAATGCAAGCTATATGGGAAATATGATTCCCCCTTCTTCCAACATTGTTGCGGCAATGGCTGCATTCACCACCTTTGCTGCAGGAGCCGGTATTGCTGATGTTTCTCAAGGACAGTTTTGGATTATTCTATGGGGTATTTCTCTTTGGTTTATCGCTCAGCGCTTAATAATGGTTTGGGGTTTCTGCAAATACTATAAGGTTAAACCTATGAGCAAGGAAGAGCTTCCTAATTTGAAAGAAACCCTAAAGGCAGGCTGGCAGGCAATGTTTTTGCCCGTAATTATCCTTCTTCCTTTTATTCTTGATGCGGTATTTGCCGATAATTTCTTCGTAACACGCCTCGGCGCTGACGGTGCAAAATATCTCTCAAAATCCGTTTTACTCTTCACTGCAGGTATTTCATCAATCTATGCTTGCATTATTGCTAAGGACAAGTCTGCCATCGCTCCTAATAAAATAGCAAAGATGTTTGCAGATGGCGTAAAGACTATTTCCCCTGCTATCGGTGTTTGCGTTTTCGGATATATGATTGGCGCTATGTTTGAGGATTTAGGCGTTGCTGAAGCACTTGGCGAAGTAATGACAACCTGGAATTTCAGCAAGTTCGGTATGGTTTTGGCAATTTGTGCTATCACCTGTGTTATGGGTATGGTCGTTCCCGGTTCTTCACAGGTTGTTATCTTTGGACCCGTATTTATCACCCTACTTGCTAATGTCGGTATTAATCCCCTCCTTGCTGCGGCAATGCTTCCTTGCATTTGCGGTGTTATGTGTGGTATCACTCCCCCGTTGGGACTTGGTATGTATGCAGGCATGACCATTGCGGAATCGGATTTCAGCAAGACCTTTAAGAATAATATGTGGTGGGTTGCCGCTCAATTTATTCTTCAGGTTGCAATCTTAATGGGTTGGTTGCCCATCATAGGATTATAAAGGAGATAGTATCATGAAAGAATTTTGCAAAAAACTCTCAAATATAATAAAAACCATTTTCGGATATGGAATAATGGCTACTCTTTTTGCCGGCGGACTTACCTTCTTCGGTTACGTGGTTGCACTGATTATAGGCGGAGATGTTGCCACTCTAATTTGCACATTTATCTATAAAAATATCATTCCCGTAATTATTTATGTTTCAGTTATCATGGTGTTGCTTGGTCTTTTGGCTATGTATTTAAACGGCGAAGTTGCCCTAACTCCCGAAAAGAAACAAACTAAAAAGCACGAAGGCGAAGTGTAATTAAAGTAAAAATTAAACCTATTGAGTTAAAATGAGCCCATCTTTCGATGGGCTCATTTTTTATTGCGAACATTTTTCGTCGGTAAATGTCGGGTTTGTTCTTAATATCATAAGATTAAGGTCGGTTAAAGGAGTTTTTATGGCAGAAACAAATTATATTCACGCAAAAGCCCACTTTGCTTTCAAAAGTGACACCATAGCAAACTGGGAATCTATAAACCCCATCTTGCTTTCAGGTGAGTTTGGAGTGGTAATTGACGGAAATGAAACTGAAAAAGTAAAAATTGGAGATGGTGTTACGCCTTGGAATGAGCTTTCTTGGTGGATGGGACCAAAAGGTGACACAGGACTTCAAGGGTCGCAAGGCGTTCCCGGTGAAAAAGGTAATGATGGAGCAACTCCTATAATAGACCAAACCTATGACCCGACCAGTAAAAATGCACAAAGCGGTTTAGCTGTCGCTAGTGCAATAAACGATGCAATCGTTTACTTCAATGAAAAAGCGGGTGACATAGAAACCGCCCTCGATAGCATTATCGCAATACAAAATTCTCTTATAGGTGGTGACAGCTAATGAGTATATCAGAAAAGCTTACAACGATAGCCGAGAATGAACAGTTGGTATTTGAAGCAGGCAAAAAAGCTCTCTTTGAAAGAATACAAGATGGCGGTAAAACACAAAACTATTATTATGCTTTCGCTTATGATAGGTTTGACGATACAAATTTTTGCCCTGTGTATCCTATAAAATGTAGTAACGGTACAACGCCTGGAAGATATATATTTTATAACTCATCGGGTATCACCGACACAAAGGTTGAAATAGTTGCAAACAGCACTAATGTGGACTATTGTTTTCATGGCTGTTCTAACCTTGTAACCATTCCGAAGTTAACCGTGACGGAAACTACAGTTTTTAATTCTACTTTTAACGGATGTACTGCACTTGTTGAAATCCGTATAGGCGGAACGATAGGTAAAAATATATCCTTTTCCTATTCTCCGCTTACCGTTAAGAGCATGAAAAGTGTTATTGAACACTTAAAAGATTATTCAGGTACCGACACAACACCTACTTTAACCTTTAGAGCAGACCGAGAAAATATGCTAACCGATGAAGAAAAGGCAGTAGCTATAAATAAGGGGTGGACTTTGGTATGGAGTTAAAAACAATAATTGCAAATGAGGGCATGATCTTAACTAATGGTGAGGTTTGCGGAAAATCTATTTCTTTAGGTGTAAACGATAGCCGAGATAATTGGTATGAAATCACCGAAGAAGAATATGCACAAATTAAAGCTTCTAAAGAAGTGGAAGGCTAACGCTTGTTTGAGGTAAGACAAGGCGGGAAAGGTTTGTAAACAAATAAAAATCAGTCACCATCGGTGACTGATTTTTATTTTTATTCTTGTGTTAGGGTTGCTATTGCTAAATCGTTAAGTTGGGCTTCGTCAACCTCGGAAGGTGCGCCCGACATAAGTTCGGCGCTTGTTGCAACCTTCGGGAATGCGATTACATCGCGGATAGATTCACTACCTGTCATAATCATTGTAAGTCTATCAAGGCCGATTCCCATACCACCGTGTGGCGGTGCGCCATATTTAAAGGCATTGGTTAAGAAGCCGAATTTGGTTTCAGCCTCTTCATCCGAAAGACCGAGCGCCGAGAACATTTTCTTTTGCAAATCGGGGTCGGTAATTCTTATGGAGCCACTTGATAATTCAACACCGTTAAGCACCAAGTCATAAGCCTTTGCGTAAACCTTTTCGGGTGCTGTATCAAGATACTCTATACATTCATCAAGTGGTGAAGTAAAGGGATGGTGCATAGCATCATATCCACCCGTTTCCTCGTTATATTCGAAGAACGGGAACTCAGTTATCCAAAGGAAATTATAGCCTTCGGGAATGATATCAAGGCGCTTTGCAACGGTGAGGCGAAGAGCTCCTAAAACTGAAAGCACAGTCTTCTTTTTATCGGCAACTATAAAGGCAACATCTCCCTTTTCCATGCCGAGTCTATCAAGAATTGCATTCATTTCATCTTCACTCATAAATTTAGCAAATGAGCATGTAGGAGTATCCTCGCTCCAACGAATAAATGCGAGTCCCTTTGCGCCTATACCCCTTGCTTCTTCTGTAAGTTTATCTATTTCTTTGCGTGTATAAACATCGGCAGCAGACTTTGCATTTATTGCTCTTACTGTACCGCCGTTTTTGATAGTATCGGCAAACACA
>JAZUMI010000058.1:0-1741 GCA_045603505.1 Acutalibacteraceae bacterium | reverse complement strand
ATACATTTCCAGTAGAAAATATAAGATACTTCGAAGAGGACAGCATTTTCTCCTCAGAAAACCGTAATATATCGCAAATAATACTAAATAATGTATTCTCATTTCTAAACGAGTTGACAAATTTCAAGTACGCAATTGATTCCTTTAGTTATCTCCATAATACTTTAATCATTACAAATTCGCAAAATGATATTAAGGATTACGTCCAGACTGTCGCCGGTGCAATCTTGCCTGATTTATCCCTTGCAAACTTAAGCAGTACACAGGATTATTCATACTTCTCTTTTGATTCATTAGGTGTAATTACTCCTTTAAAATCAAAAGATACTTCTCAAATAATTTTCGACGGGTTGTTACTCGAATCCCTCAAAATGTATCTCCTGTTGCACTTGATTATCGACTTTGAAATCACCGAAACATTGGGCACAACACTGGACAGAAAAATGCACATTGAAAGGCTCCTTTACCCAGGTTCTGTCCCGATTATTACCCATAACTTGATTGATAATGTAAAAAACACATCCTCCTATAAAAAATACTCCGCAGCAATTGATTTCAAAATAAACTATCTTAAAATGGTTCAAGACCGACGACTCAATACTAACAACCGGTTGCTCAATATACTACTGTATATCCTAACATTTATGGGTAGTGTTGGCACCTCGGGTTGTCAAGCTAAGTGCAACACTTTGTTGATAAACTCAATTGGAGAAAGATAATCAAGACACTTTCGAGGTCTGTTGTTAATCAACTCCAAAACAGCATCTAGCTGTTGGTCAGTAACTTTGGTAAAATCGGTTCCTCTGGGAAAGAAGAAACGGAACAGACCGTTGACATTTTCGTTACTGCCGCGTTGCCAGGGTGCGTGAGCATCAGCAAAGTAGACCTTAATACCCAAAGCTTGTTCAAGATCCTTGAATCCAAGGAACTCCGTGCCATTATCTAGGGTGAGTGTAATCGGAGGAACTAATTCTGTTTTACGGAACGCAGCAACAAAAGCAGCATTGGTAGATTCTATCGTTTTGTCTCTGGCAATTGCGGCCACAGTCAAACGGGATTGTCTGTCCACACTCGTTATCAAATAACCTTTGCCAACAGAACCATAAACAGTATCTCCCTCATAGTCGCCCAATCGACCTCTTTGCTCAGCAATTTCTTCACGATCATGGATAGAACTGTCAAAGTAACGGGTATAAGACTTCTTTTTGTTGGCATAAGGTTTCTCTTTCCTACGAAAATGGATATTTGCCTTTACCCCGGGAAAGAGGCCGGCTCTAACTGCGCGGTAGATAGAACGCAGAGAAATCTTATCTTCATTCTCTTTATTCCACCTGCCAGCAATAATTTCAGGCGACCAAAACAGGAGCAGCTTCTCCAATACAAACGCAAAGGCATTTGGATTCTTGGTCAGGTTATTCTTGCGGTGACAGCGCTTTCTTCTGTATTTGTAGCAGTTGTTGGCGTTCCAGTGATGATATCTTTGGGCTTTCTTGCTCCAGTTGCGTTTGATCTCGCGGCTGAGAGTAGACGGACTACGACCCAGTGAGGTAGCAATCCAGCGCAAACTTTTTCCCTCCTTAAATTTTACCTCTAGATATTCTCGCTCAGATAGTGTAAGATGTGTGTAGACTCTCATATTAACCTCCGTGTGGTTTGTTTGTTGTGGTGACTACATTTTACACTTTGGTTAATATGAGGTCTATTTATTTTTTAGTGTTGCACTTGTTATTGTAATCTGTCC
>JAZUMI010000057.1:0-11568 GCA_045603505.1 Acutalibacteraceae bacterium | reverse complement strand
AACCAAGTCGGTTATCAGCGTTGCAAAGGCAATTTCAAGTTGGGTATTTAACAACGATGTTTTAGATACCATCACTAATATCATCGCCGATGTTGCAGAGGATGGCACCATTACTTATGCTTATGATGTAACCTCCGATAACGGCGCAAGAATCCTTGAATATCTTGAAGCAAACAATGCAGCTATTGCCAATGCCTACAATGCACTTAATGCACAGTAAGAAAGGAGAGCATAGAAATGAAACAATACAACAAACCTGAAATTATGCTCTTTGCCGGTGCAGAAGAGAGCATAGCAGCACTTGAATTCAACGCAAACTACCTCTCAATCGGAAACGAGGGCGGCTCTTATATAGCTCCCAAGGCTGACGATGTTTGGTAATATTTAATTAAACAATGTAGGGGAGGGGTTTCCCCTCCCTCTACAAAACAAAAAAGTCTAATTGGCAAAAATGTATCGATACGCTGTAAGGAATGTGTTTACAAAAACTGTTAGGCACAGACAGCGGAATGGCGTATGCCCATTCCTTACAGGCTGATACGAAAAATATATAATTTTTTCTTTATTCTTTAAATCGCAAATGCGATAAAAAGGGGTTTAATATGAGTGATATATTTGCCGAAATCGCAGAAGGATTTCGCACAGCTGATGATAGGGGACTAATAACACCCCAACCTATAAACATAAATTCGAAAATAACAAGGCTTGCCGAAAACAAGGTAGGTCCTTTTGACTATAAAGACTTATATGATAGCGAGGCAGTATTAAATGAAGTGAAGTCACTTCGTGAACACTATGCGCCATTTCTTTTAAGCCTTGCACCAAAATATGAGCCAAGAGAAACACGAATCGATATAACCGATTTTATCTTTTCGCTAAATGGTGGCAAGAAAGAAAAGGTTAAAATTCCCCATTATGGCGGACCTTGCGGAAAGGCTAGAGCCGATTATGAGAGTAGTTTCACACTTTCTTGCTTCGATGAGAAAAATATATATTTGCATTTTGATGGCTCTGATTACATAACACAAGTGTTTGTTAACGGCGAGTTTGTTGGCTCTCACGAGGGCTTTTTCTCTCCATTTGAATTTGATATAACTCCCTTTGCTAAAAAGGGTAAAAATAAATTAAAGGTAGTTCTATATAACGATATTACCCAAAAGGATGGCGGGGATAAGGTTTATGCCGCAACAGGTCTTGGTTGGGATAGTTATAAGGACGGTTGGCATCATTGCCCACCGGGTATCGGTATATATAACCGCGTTTACGTAGAAATCAGAGAAAAAGAGCATATAACCGATATCTTTCCAAGAGTAAACTCGAATGCGAGTGAGGTTTGGGTTGAATGCAACTCTGATGGATACTATGAAAAGGATGTTAAGTTCTCGCTTTCACTTTACGGTGAGAACTTTGAAGAAACCATATTTGAAAACCTTGAATATACACCTGTAACAGTTTTTGAAGCAGGTCTTAACGATACATATACAGTTGCGATTCTTTCGGCAAACGGAAGTCTTGGCAACGCGAAACCGCTAAAACTTTTAAACGGGCATAACCGTTTTAAAATTCCCTTCAAGTTTGATAATAAAAAGATTTGGTCTCCCAATACCCCCTACCTATATAATATAAAGGTAGAGCTTATTGTGGATGGCGAGGTAAAATCGGCGAAGAGCGAAACCTTTGGTGTCCGCGATTTCACACAAGATTTAGAAAGCACACCCAAGGGCAAATTCTATCTCAACGGCGAAGAAATAAAGCTTTACGGCGCAAACACTATGGGCTTTGAGCAACAGGATGTTTTGCGCGGCGACTTTGAGCAGTTGATTGATGACATATTGCTTGCAAAGGTTTGTAACATGAACTTTCTTCGTCTTACTCAGCGTCCTGTTCAACGAGAAATTTATGATTACTGCGACCGACTCGGTTTGCTTATTCAAACCGATTTACCACTTTTTGGTGTTATCCGCATTCATAAGGTGCCCGAAGTTTTAAGACAGGCGAGTGAAATGGAAAAACTTATCCGTTCACATCCGTGCTGTATAATTGATAGTTACATAAATGAGCCATTCCCCAACGCTAACAATCAACCACATCGCAACATAGATAGAAAAGAACTTATGCAGTTCTTCGATATGGCCGATATGATTGTGAAAGCAGAAAACCCTGATAGAGTGATTAAGCATGTTGATGGCGACTATGACCCACCGAACAATCTCTTGCCCGATAGCCACTGCTATTCGCTTTGGTATAACGGTCACGGAATTGAGATGGGTAAACTCAACAAGGGTTATTGGCTCCCTGTTAAAGAGGGTTGGCATATCGGTTGCGGAGAATTCGGTGCTGAGGGCTTAGATTTCTATTCAACAATGAAAAATCACTATCCAAAAGAATGGGTAGAGGAGCCTGCCGATTTAAGCAAAATCATTAAATGCCAGACTTCATACTTCTATCGTTTCTTCTTTGAAGCAAGAAGTAGTATGCCCGAATGGATAAAGGCAAGTCAGGAGTATCAAGCTTTTGCAACCCGCCTTATGACAGCTAACTTCAGAAGAAGCGGAATATTTAATTCTATTGCAATTCACTTATTTATTGATGCGTTCCCAAGCGGATGGATGAAGTCAATAGTTGACTGTGATAGAAACTTAAAACCTGCATTCTTTGAGTACAAGAGATGTCTTGCCCCTGTTTACTGCAATATAAGAACAGATAAATTTACCCAGTTTGCCGATGAAAAGGTTTCTATGGAAACCTATATCTGCAACGATAAAAATGAGAAAATTGATGAAATAAGATATACAGTATTAAAGGATGGCGAAATTCTTTATACTGCTAGCGAAGCCCCTACCGATGAAATAAGTCAGGGTAGAATAGAGTTCCAGATACCAGGTATTAAAGGCAGAGCAAAAATAGAAGTTCTTATGGGCGTATTTGCAGAGGGTGAACTTCTTAACTTTGATAATACCACCATTGAACTTTTTGAAAGAGAAGCACTAGTTAAACCCGAAATTATACCCTTTGCCGAATATAAAGCCAACAAAGCCGATTTTGATGAAAAGGCAAATAAAGGCGCAAAGATTATAATCGGAGAACTCCAAAACGGAGAATGTGAAATTGCAAATAGCAAAATAATCGTTAAGAAGTGTGCTATGAACCCGATTTATTTTGCTAGCAGAGATACCGGTAGTGACTATGTATCGGGAATCGAACGCGATGATTTCAAATATTTCTACAATAGTGAAGAGGATGAAATTACACCGATTATCTATTCAACCTTTAAGGGTGAAAATCTTATACCTGTTCTTCGCAGCACCAATAAAAATGAAAAGTGTGCTTGGGAAGAACAACTCGCCTGCGCCGAAATTAAGGTGGGCGAAGGCAAGATTATTGTTTTGGGAATAGATATTTCGGGTAAAGAAAATAATCCTGTTATGGTTAAGTTCTTAAATAATCTTGCAAAATAGTGGATATTGTAATATAATTTTGAGGAGAAAACTTATGGAAAAATATGCTTGGCGCGCCGTTATTTTAGATGGCAAAAAAGAAGAGTATGTTAAAAGACATAACGAAATCTGGCCCGAACTTGTTGAAGTTTTAAAGGCGGCAGGTATTTGCAACTATTCTATATGGAATGTTGGAAATGAACTTTTCGGTTACTACGAATGCGAAAAGGGTGTTGAATATGCCGCTCGTGTTCAGGCACAAAGCGCTGTTGTTGACAAGTGGAACGAGTACATGAAGGATGTTATGCGTATGGAAATGGATGAAAAAACAGGCGCGCAACCCCTTATGAAACAGGTTTTCGAACTTAAATAAAGGAAGTAGATTAAATGAGAATTTCATTACTTTATCCCGAGGGCAAGGAAAAAGCGTTAACCTTAAGTTATGATGATGGTGTTGATACCGATATTCACTTTATAGAACTGCTCGAAAAATATAATATTAAGTGCACCTTTAATATTAACGCAGGTCTTTTTACAAGAGAGGGCGCTAAAAGGCAAGAGGGACAAATTCATTTTAGACTCCCCAAAAGTGAAATATTGAAGCTATATGATAATCCACTTTGCGAGGTTGCAACCCACGGTTATTCGCATCCGCGTTTTCAGCTTCTTCCAACTGCACAGTGTGTCACCGAGATAATCGATGATAGAAAAGAGCTTGAAAGAATGTTCGGTAAGATTATCCGTGGCCACGCTTATCCTTTCGGTACATACAACGATAAAACTATCGAGGTTTTAGATAATGCAGGAATAGTCTATGCAAGAACGGTTATGAGCACCTATAACTTCCTTTTGCCTGAAAACTGGTTAACACTTCATCCAACCTGTCATCATGACTCGGCAAAGCTTCCCGAACTTACCGAGAAATTCTTGGAGGGAGAAGTAGGGGAAAGCGATGGTTGGCTGTTCTATATTTGGGGCCATACTTACGAATTCCGCAGGGATAACAACTGGTATAAAATCGAAGAGTTCTTCGAAAAGGTAGCTTATAATGATAACATTTGGTATGCCACCAATATAGAGGTTTATGATTATGTGAGTGCATATAAGCGTTTGGTTTATTCACTTGATGCCAATATTATTCACAACCCGTCAAGCATTGATGTTTGGATAAGGCTCAACGGCGAAACGGTGCATATCCCCGCAGGAAAAACAGTTAAAGTATAAAAAGAAAGTCTTGAGGTTTGTTCCTCAAGACTTTTTCTTTTAGAAAAGGTATGTTCCTTTTTTTAGTTGTATTTCTTTCCCGTTTATTAAGGCTATCGCATCGGTGGGGGTTGTGATTTCATATTTAATCTCACCGTTTTCATGCCACCAGCGAGAAGCCGCTTTGCCGAATTTTGTTTCGATTTCGGCATAAAAACTATCCATTTTATCGGTGGGGGTGGGGGCAAACCTAATCTCTTCAAAGCCCGGTTTTAGTGGCTTTATACCTGCCGCCACTTCATACATCCAGTCGGCAACCGCACCGTAGGCATAGTGGTTAAAGGAGTTCATATCATTGAACCAAAAACTGCCATCCTCGTGGATACCGTCCCAATGTTCCCACATAGTTGTAGCACCCTTCGTTACCTGATAGAGCCAAGAGGGATATTCTCGTCTTAAAAGCAACTTATATGCGAGTTCGTTTTCACCCAAATCGCTTAATAAATGCAAAAGATATGGTGTGGAGGCAAAGCCCGTTTGGAGCTTATCGCCATCAGCGTGGAGCTTATCCAAAAATTCACGAGCGGTTTTCTCTCTATCGGCACAAAGTCCGAAATAGAGTGCCAAAACAAACTCACCCTGCGTTTTGTATTTGCCGTCATAGGTTTCTCTAAAGGTGCGAACAATATTTTTATAAAGCTCTTTATATTCGCTAACATCAATGCCGAGCACCTCACCTGTTTTGCAAAGAAGCTCGGTGGATTTTGCATAAAAAGCGGATGCCAAAAGGTGTGTATCGGTAAGACCTTTGCAAACTCGCTCGGCGGGTCGGGCATCTGCTTCAAGCTCAAGCCAATCGCCGAAGTGGTTGGCACCTGTCCAAAGATACTTCGTTTCGGTTGTGTTTGTGATGTAATCAATATATTTCTTCATAGCGCCGAAATTTTCTTTTAAAATCTCGGTTTTCCCGTAGGTTTGATACATTTGCCAAGGAATAATGGTAATTGCATCACTCCAAGCGGCACTCCCCATAATGGGGCAAATATCAAGAAGTGGGGCAACGCCCATTATATAACCATCCTCACGTTGTGTTGCACGAATATCGGCAAGCCACTTTTTAAAGAACTTATAAACATCAAAGTTATAACTCGCTGTCTTGCAAAAAACCTGCGCATCACCAAGCCAACCCTTGCGCTCATCTCGTTGTGGACAGTCGGTGGGGATATCAAGGAAATTGCCCTTTTGTCCCCAAATAATGTTTTTAAATAACTGATTGAGCAAAGGCTCGCTCGTTTCAATGTTTCCCGTGCGGCGAAGTTCACTGTGCACCACTATTGCGGTGAACATATCGGGTGTGATATCGCATTCGGGGAATTTATCAATGCGAATGTATCTAAATCCGTAAAAGGTTAAGTTCGGCTTATGGGTTTGAAAACCATCCTTGCAGATATATCTGTAAAGGCACTGAGCAGAGCGGTAGTTTTGGTTATAAAAGTTTCCGTCTATATCCATAACCTCGGCAAAGGATAGCGATACCACTTCGCCCTTCTTTGCACTAACCGATATTTCGGGGTAACCCGTTAAGTTTTGCCCAAAATCAACAACCGTTTCACCGCGTGGTGTTTTGAATATAGAAATTGGTTTAATTCTCTCGTATTCTATAACCTTTTCGCCCTCTTGCTCGATAAGCGGCGTTTTATCGTCTATGTATGAAAGTCGGGCATTGTATTTGAATTCGGGAGTAAAGGTGGCATCGTAAATCTCGCCATCATAAATATCGCAAAAACGAAGTTGGCTTTCGGCAACCAACCAGCTTTCATCGGTTGAAATCGTTTCGCTTGTTCCGTCCTTATAGCAAAGGGTGAGCTCGGCGATAATGGCGCACTCGTGCCGCCTTGCTTCTTCCTTATAATATTCAATTTTTAACTGACTTATAACTCCCGAATACCACCCTTCCGAGAGTTCAACCTCTAAAGAGTTGTTTTCTTCTAAAAGATCGGTAACATCAAAGGATTGCACCTGAATTCTCTTTTTATAAAGTGTATAGCCGGGTGCCATAATAAAATCACCCACGCGTTTTCCATTGATTTTTGCTTCATAAACACCACGAGCGGTTATGCGAAGTGTTGCCGCGGAAAGCTCTTTTTTGATAGCAAAATCTTTTTTGAAAATCGGGCAGACAAGTCCTAAATCGGAGCCGATTGTTATCCATTTAGCATTTAACATAAAAAATCCCCCTTTTCCTTGACTTAATTATATGATAGGTATTATAATAAAACTATACTCATATTTTGCATTTAGAGGTGCATTTTTAATGTCTAATATATATGGAAAAATCTTCTCGGGCGAAATAAAACTTATGAAGCTCGAAAATGAGAGTTGGGTGTTTCCGCATTCGCATGAGTATTTAGAGCTTGTTTATATTTTGGGCGGAACGGCGCAGCATAATATGGGCGGAATAGAAACAACCCTTAAAGAAGGAGATTATTTTGTAATTGATTATAAAACCGAGCATCAGTATATATCGAAAGAGAAAAATCTAACCATTATAAACTGTCTTTTCTTGCCCGAGTTTCTTGATAAAAACTTTCTTGGTGCCCGTAGTTTTAATGACCTTGTTGAGCGGTATTTTTTCCGTATAGCAAGAAGAAAGATAAAGGGCCCTGCATCAAATCAGGTGTTTTCCGATAACGGAAATATAGCCTTTTTAATCGAGAAGATGTATACCGAATATGAAGAGAAAAAGGAAGGTTATCTCGAAATACTGAAAAATTGTCTTGCCGAAATTATTATTCATACCGTAAGAAAAATAGGAAGTGAAAGTACAGTTAGTGATGTTTGTGCCTCTGTGATTGATTACGTTCAAAAGGAATATATGAATGAAATAACGCTTGGCAACGTGTGTGAAGAGTTGCATTACAGTTTACCTTATGTAAGTGCTAAATTTAAAAAGGAAACAGGCGATACCTTTATTTCGTATCTTCAGAATGTGAGAATAGAAAAAGCGTGTGCGCTTCTTGTAGAAACAAAACTTTCGGTGGGAGAGATTGCCGAGCAGGTTGGGTATAACAATATGAAATTTTTTAATAAGGTGTTTAAAAAGGTAACAAAAACAACACCGCAAAAATATAGAAGCCAGGGCTAATGCCTTGGCTTCTTAGTTTATACTCTCGCAACGCCCGAATCCCTTGCCACCTTTATAACCGCCTCGGCAACAACTTTTGCCACCCTCTTATCGAGAGCGGTTGCGATTATGTTTTCTTCGGTTATTTCATCATCGGGGATTAGTGAGGCAAGTGCATACGAGGTTGCAACCTTCATTTCCTCGTTAATGCATTTTGCTCGGCAGTCGAGTGCACCCCTGAAAATTCCCGGGAAGGCAAGAACATTGTTAATCTGATTAGGGAAATCGGAACGCCCTGTTCCAACAACCCTTGCACCTGCCTTTTTTGCAATGTCGGGCATAATTTCGGGGGTTGGGTTTGCCATCGGGAACATAATGGCATTCTTTGCCATTGATTTAACCATTTCTTCGTTTACAAGATTTGGCGCCGAAACACCGATAAACACATCGGCACCGATAAGTGCATCGGCAAGAGTTCCTTTTTTGTTTTGGAGGTTAGTAACCTTTGCAATTTCCTCTTGCGCTGCGTTGTTATTTTTATCGCCCTTGCAAATAATTCCAAATCTATCGCAAAAAGTGAGATTTTTAACGCCGATATTCATAAGGTGCTTACCAATAGCAATACCTGCCGACCCTGCGCCGTTGATTACAACCTTTACTTCGCCGATATTTTTCTTAACGAGCTTGAGCGCATTTATAAGCGCGGCGGCAACAACTATTGCAGTTCCGTGTTGGTCATCGTGGAAAATGGGAATATCGCAAATCTCTTTGAGTTTCTTTTCAATTTCAAAGCAACGAGGTGCCGAGATATCCTCAAGATTTATTCCGCCGAAGCTTCCCGAAAGAAGATAAACGGTGCGAACTATTTCATCAACATCCTTTGACTTTATGCAAAGCGGAAAGGCATCAACATCGGCAAACTCTTTAAAGAGAGCACACTTGCCCTCCATAACGGGCATACCTGCCTCGGGACCTATATCACCAAGACCTAATACCGCGGTTCCGTCGGTTACAACTGCAACCAGATTAGAACGCCTTGTAAGGTCGTAAGATTTGTTTATATCCTTATTTATTTCAAGGCAAGGCTCGGCAACACCGGGAGTGTACGCCAAGGATAAATCCTCTCTTGTATCCACACTAACACGGGATACAACCTCGATTTTACCCTTCCATTCGTAATGCTTTTTTAAAGACTGCTTTCTTATATCCAAACTTTTACACCTCTATGAAAAGAAAAAGCAAGGATACAGAAATCCGATTCCTTGCTTTTATATGAACTTATATAATCATTTTATTATATTAAATTGTAAAAGTCAATTTTTATTTATTCCTACAAACCTTTATTCACTCTTAATATTTATTAAATGCGCAATACCGGGGATAGATTCACCCTGAAGAGTAGATGTTGGCGACATAAGTGCACCTGTTGACATAAATAAAACATTCTTGAAGGTGTTATCGCGGAATCTGTTCATAACAAACGAACAAAGCACACTTGCACTGCAACCGCAACCCGAGCCGCCCGCATGGGTGTCTTGCGCATCGCGGTTGAAGATAACAAGACCGCAGTCGGTATGTTTGCAACGAATATCCACGCCTTCTTTTTCTAATAATTCATATAGAAGATTTGTTCCAACTAAACCTAAGTCACCCGTATAAATAACATCATAATCTTCGGGAAGAGTGTTTGTATCCTCAAAAAATGAAAGCAGGGTAGAGGCAGCGGCAGGGGAAAATGTCAAGAGAACACCATAAAATTCCTCAAAAAAATTTTTTTGACCCTTAAAATTGGGAAATTATGGGTGCTGCCATGGGAGCCCATAATGTTTTACACCATAAATAAGCGTGTGACAGTTACTGTCACACCCTTTATCATTACGCCGATTTTTTCTTTTTTGTTGGTTTTTCGGGTTCGATGAGTTGCTTATTGAGTTCGATATATTCAACTGCCTGTGCATATGCATCTTGGAATTTGAATACAACCTCAATGTCTCCGCCCTCGTGTACGAAGATTTCTTGCACAAGTTCGGTAAGCAACGGTCTTGTCAAAGCATCAATGTTACCGTACTTTTTGAAACGTGCCACAAACTCGTTCTCTTCGGTAATACCGTCTTGGAACTGCTCTGCAGATTTGTTAAGTGAGGCGATTTTTTCGTCAGCAATCCTCAGTCTTTCATTAAGCCGTTCCTTTAACATCTGATATTCATCCACTGTGATGACACCGCTTTTCCAGTCGGGATAAAGGTCGGTAATCATAGACACAAGTTTTTCACGTTCAGAAACCTGTGATTTCAGTGCCTTCTCAATATGACTTGATTCCTTTTTTCGTGCTGAATTATTATTGATTTGCGTAAGCAGTTCACTCATTGTGGTTGCCGTATTGATCATATTTTGAATAGTTAAAAGTACCGCTTGCTCCAACTTATCAATACGGATGGTGTGATTGGTACATGCCGATTTTTTAAGTTTCCGAGCCGTAACACAACGATAATAATGATAAGTTCCATACGAGTGCTGGTTGGTCTTTTTGTTCATTACACGCTTACAGTCAGCACACCGCACAAGCCCAGAAAATAAATCAACGTTTTTCTTTTTGGGGCTCTTGCGAATACTCTTGTTAAATAGTGCCTGTGCATTGTCAAAGGTCTCTTGGCTAATGATTGGCTCGTGAGTACCTTCAACAATAATCCACTCGTCTTTAGGAATTGCACGGCACTGCTTGATTTTATAACTATAGGTAGTATTCTTGCCCTGCACCATATCGCCAACATACATTCGGTTTTGCAAAATTCGGCGCACCGAACTATCAGGCCATAGACCGTCATTGCTTCTGCCACAGGGATGCCTGTAATTGAAGCCTTTTTGTTTTTTATACATTGATGGGTTGGGTATGCCCATTTCATTAAGGTCTTTTGTGATGCCAATGATACTCTCACCCCCAATAAATCGCTCGAAAATCATTCGAACAATTGGTGCAGTTTCCTCATCAATGATAAGATGATGATTATCGTCCGGGTCCTTTAGATATCCGTATGTGGGGAAAGAACCAATAAACTTACCCTGCTGACGTCTGAGGTTCAGCGTTCCTCGAACATTAACAGACGTGTTTGCTGCCAGAGATTCATTCATAATATTGGTGACGCCAACCTTCACCAAATCGTTAAATGAGTTTATACCTCTGATACCGATATCAATCTGGTTGTTAATTGCAATAAAGCGAACCCCAAGTTTTACGAAAATCTTATCAAGATAGATACCGCCCTCGGTGTGGTTTCGAGAAAAACGCGAAAGGTCTTTAACCAAAACACAGTTTACCTTGTGGGCATAAATATCGTCCATCATTCTGTTAAAGTCAGGACGGTCAAAATTTGTACCGCTGTATCCGTCATCCACATAAATGTCATAAATCTCCATATCGGGATAACGTTTTATATATTCTTTTAAAATTTCTCGTTGCGACGCAATCGAGTTACTCTCCGATTCCGTACCGTCATCACGGGACAGACGAAGATAAAGAGCAGTCTTCCAAACCTTTTTTGGTACGGAGGACTGCTCTAAAATTTCAGCATATTTAGCATTTGACATAAAGCTAAAACCTCCATATTTTTTAATATGAAGGTATGGCCGTTTTTCTACACAACCGTAGTATACCATACCTTCGACTTTAAATCAACCCAAATTTGTTTGGTAATTTGCTCCAGACGAAAATACTGAACCGAGAGCATCAGTAAAAGTTCGGTTTCCGCCGAAACTCACCTTCACTCTCACATCGCCGACTTTAAAAAGATAAGGGTTTTTAATTTG
>JAZUMI010000056.1:0-3894 GCA_045603505.1 Acutalibacteraceae bacterium | reverse complement strand
TGAACGGTTATTAAAATAGAAAAGATTTCTATTCTGCGGAGTTGTGGTTGTGGTGCTAATTGCAGGAATTGAAGGAAGAATATCAACACCTATGTTTGCAGGAGTTGCAGTAGCAGGGTCATAATCAAATGCTACGGTTACCTTCTGACCTACAGTTGTAGATAAATCATCAGCAGAAACCTTGAGATAACCCTCATCCTCAGTTTCAAAAACAAGTTTCGCAAGAACCGGATATTCATTTGTATATTCAAGTTTACCCTCAGTGAAGTATAAATTCTTAACAAGCGTTTTAATTTCAGCATAAGCAGCAACAATATCTGCCTCCGCCTTTGCAGCATCAGAACAAGCATTATAAAGCTCAACAGCTTCTGCTAAAGTAGCAGCTGTGAACTTATCCTTATTTTCTGTATAGAATGCTCTGAACTGGTCTTCAGCTGGAGCGGCAGGGAGTTCGCTTTCAATGGCAATAGAAACAATTTCACCGTTTGTTAATGATTTTAATGGTGCTGAGAAGTAAGGTGTGCTATCATCGGTAGCGAGTTGGCGATAGGCAAGCGGATATGTTGCTGTGCCAATTTTCAATTCGCCATCTTCAAAAACACCGTCAGCATCATTTTCAGTCCAAACAGTAACAACAGCGGTTATTTGTGTTGCTTTTGCAACGCCGTTACTATCGGCAGCCACATTAGTATCCTTTGCGGAATAATCTTCAAAAGTATAATCGACATTTACTGCAAGATAATCATTCTTATACTTGAAACCACCATCAAAAACTTCATAGTAGTCACCAAAATTAAAAATGTTAGCTCCGGAAGCACCTCTTTGGAAAGTTGAACCATTACCAACAGTTGCATTCACCCAAAGAAGTGCGTTACCTGTTTTGTAACCGGCTTGATTTGTCTTATAGAAGTTATGGTCACCTAAGAAGTAAGAAGTCTTTTTGCCGAGTGAGTTTGTGGTATTATCAGCGCCTTCGTATGCTGTTTTAGAATTAGATGTAACATGGAACAAGTTAGCAGACGATAAACCATTATAGTAGGTCGTGCTGCCATCAGTACTTGTAGTAACAGTTGTTCCTTTAGAAACCGATTCAAATGTGAAGTCCTTTAACGCAGGAAGAATGCTAAATCCGGTTCCAAACAAAGGTGAAGCATTATCAATAATAACTGTTAGATTTTGAGCGATACCGGTTTGCAAAAGGTCTTGACTAACCTTAACACGACCTTCGCCCATTAAAGTTCCAGCCTCAACAGGTGTTAAAAGACTGTTTGCGAAATATGCTTTAACATTTGGATAATTTGCTAAAGCAGCGGCATCATAGGATAATGTGCCAATATTGTTTGCTGAGTCAATATTAACAAAATATTCTTTGAGCCATGTTGCAACAGAAGAATCAACTGTTTCTTCTTCGCCTAAGGCCGCAAGATAAGCTTCGACTGTATCAAGAGATAAAGTTGCAGGAACTTCAGCACTTGCCATCAAAGCAGAAAAAGGTAATGCCGCAACTACGAGCATTACTGCGAGGGAAATTGCCAGGAATTTTTTGAAATTTTTCATTTTCTCTTTTTCCTTTCATAAATTTTTTAAAGCACGCGTGAGATACGTACAATTTTACAATATAATTTTACCACCAAAATGCATCCGACAACAACGGTAAAAACTTTACATTTGCATATAAAAACTTTACCTTTTGGATTTTTTCGAAAATTTAGGGGTAAAATTTTTGCGTGTTTTCTTTTTTTAGGTAAACTTTTTATAGATTTTTATAAAATCTCATATTAACGCCCCTTGTCTAAAGAGGAGAGGGTCATGCACACACGCAGCAAGGGGATATTTCTATAAATTTTACCTTTTTCGTAGGGGACGAACGTCCCCTACGAGTTTATAAAATTAGAATTGATTTGTTTATCACGGCCAAGTTTCGTTATCCTCACCCGGATAATTCAAATCGTCACCTTCAACAAGGCCCGAATCGGTGCTTGAAGTAGAAGAACTTGAAGAACTGCTACTGCTCGACGAACTTGAAGAACTGCTCGAAGACGAGCTTGATTCACTTGAACTTGACGAGCTGCTCGAAGACGAACTAGATTCGCTTGAACTTGAAGATGAACTTGATTCGCTAGAACTTGACGAACTGCTCGAAGATGAACTTGATTCACTTGAACTCGAATCAGTTGAACTACTGCTTGAAGACGAACTAGATTCGCTTGAACTCGAAGAACTGCTCGAGGACGAGCTCGATTCACTCGAAGAACTGCTAGAATCACTTGAAACAGAAGAATTATCATCTTTATCTGCTTCGGCATCGAAGTCCTCAAACGGAATGTCTAAGAGAACATGCTTTCTTATCTGGTTCGCATCACGAATTGTAACTGAACCATCTCCGTTTACATCGGCTCTCTTAAGCTGTGCAGAATCAGTTATTATAAATATTTCAAGCACATGATATTTCACTCTGGTAGAATCCTTAACAGAAATCTTTCCATCGCCGTTAACATCACCTAACAGATATTCGCCAACAGTTGCGGATTTACCCATAAGAATTATGGTTTTGAGATAGCCTTGAAGGTTGTAAGTAACTTCTTCTCCCTTTGCCGCTTTACGCATAAAGTCATTCTTAAACGGCGTGGATGATGTTACCTCAAAATCGTTGTTACGAATAAGCATACCATTCATGGCTGTTGTTCCGCCATCAATTGCATATTCAACACCGAACATATAGTTGTTTTCGATTATTATTTCGGAAACACAATTATTCATACCGCCAACAGTTATATCGATTTGATACTCATTAAGATTATTATGCTTTACTGTGACACCCATCATACCGTAAGCGAATGGTGAGGTGTTACCATATAAACGCAACGCCGCATTACCTGTTTGGTAAGTACCGGCAGTTCCGCCATAGCCTTCACCATGGATATAGCTTTCGGGGTTAACGCATTCCATACCCGTTATTCCTATATACCATATAGGCGACTGAACATTTGTTAGGGCCGGACCTGCACAGCGGTCGAACGAATAATTATCAAACACACAGTTAAGACCTGCACCATAAATCATACCTGCATTTCCATAATAAAAGCGATTATTATTAAAGGTCATATTATCACGGTTATTGATAATATAAATGTTTGAGTTTCTATTTGGCAATACTTTGAATGGGTTTTCAACAGTCAAGGTATAATAGGTAACCTTTTCGGTGTTAATGTTAATAGCACCGGGATAGGTATAACCTATATGTTGATTATTTTTTTCATCATACCATAACCATTTAGCCCAGTTTGTGCCATTATTGTTAGTGGATAAGCAAAGAAGCTCACCGCTATTAGCGTTTGCTACAATATTTGCACCTGTGTTGGTGTTATCGTAAAGTGGAACGCTGTAACCTTCTTTAATTTTTTGCTTATTAACAAAGGTGTTACCTGCAATCTTTCTCGACTGACCAAAGCCCTGGCCACCCACAACAACTGCATTATAATTAGCCCATCTGTTTTCACCAAGGCTTCTACCTATAAGCGCATAGGTCACATCATCGGTTCTTCTAACACCTGTATATTGTTGCATAAGGTCGGGGTTATCACCGATAAAACGCAGTTTAATACCGGTCGCTGTTGGACCGCCATCCGTTGTGAATAATTCACGGTTGTTTTCGGTGTTATCGTGCAAATATGAATCTGCCATGTATGAGTTTGAAGTTTGTGTTGCAAAAGCACCTGTCGAAACGTCGATATTCTCAGCAAAAACATTTCTTCCGCCGAGCACAGACCAACCCTTCGTTTTGTAATTTTTAACTCTTAAATAGTGGCCTTCAATATGTTTATTAGCAAGACCACGCGAAGTGTTCTGCTCATCCACATCGATAATTTGAACATTAGTTGAGCCTGACTTGAA
>JAZUMI010000055.1:0-18752 GCA_045603505.1 Acutalibacteraceae bacterium | reverse complement strand
GGCTATCGCAAATTTGGTATTCGTGATAGCATAGCCTACGCAGCTGGTGACTTGGGCTGTAATATGAGTTTTGCTCTTAAAGGCACAATGTCAATCTTCTGGACACAGTTTATGGGTATGGACTTATGGTACGCTTTATTGCTTATCATAGTTCAGGTATGGGACGCTATTAACGACCCGCTTATTGGCTCTATTATCGACTCGGATAAACGTACATACAAGCGCAATAAATTCTTAACATACATTTGGGCAGGTTCCATTGGTCTTATTGTTGGCGGCGCTTGTTGCTTCTTACCCTTCCCCAATGCTCCCACTTGGGCAAAGTTTATAATCTTTATTGCGGGTTACGTTGTTTGGGATGCTTTTTATACCGTTGCTAACGTGCCTTACGGCTCACTTCTTTCCTTAATTTCAAACGATGTTAAGGATAGAGCTTCACTTTCGGCTTGGCGTTCAATCGGCTCTATATTCGGAAACATGCTCCCCATGGTAATTCTTCCGTTTATCATTTACGATAGCAACAACAACCTTATCGGCGAGCGTGTATTTATCGCAGCTCTCATAATGGGTGCTCTCGGTTTTGTATGCTTCCAGTTTATGATTAAAAACACCGAAATCCGTGTTGAAACAAATGTTGAACTCTCTGAAGAAAGAGAAAAGTTTAATGTTTTCAAGGCTTTTGGTAACTTCCTTAAAAACCGTCCTGCAGTTGGTGCTACTGTTGCCGCTATGGGTATGTTTATCGGTATGCAGGGTGCAACCACTGCTGTAACCGTTATCTTCCAGTCTTACTTTAAGAATGTTCAGATTTCGGGTATTGTTCAACTTTTTGCTATGATTCCGATTGTTGTATTTACACCTCTTGCACGTAAAGCCGTTGCTAGATTTGGTAAAAAAGAACTTGCAACCTTCGGTGCAATTGTTTCAATAGTTGCAGGTCTTGGATTATTCATTGTTATCCCCAGCAACACAGGGCTTGACCTCATTATTTATATAATTTGTCAGTTGTTCTTCTCATTAGGTCTTGGAATTTATTCAACAGTTTCTTGGGCTATGATGGGTGATGCTATTGACTATAACGAATGGAAATTCGGAACCCGTGAGGAAGGCACAGTTTATTCACTTCACTCCTTCTTCCGTAAGTTAGCACAGGGTATTGGTCCTTCACTTATTCTTATCGTTATGGTTGCTTTCGGCTATGTTGGTGCAAACGAAGGAAATCAGGCTTGGGAGGTTGCAATCAATATGCGTTATTTGGTTGCCGCTACATTCCTTTTCTCTGCAATACTTCAATATATCGGTTTAGGTGTTATCTATAACCTCGATAAGAAAACTCTAGCACTTATGAATAAAGATTTAGGCAGAGACGTTGAGGCTGACGATATTTTGACCTACACAACTGCAGAAGATTCTGACAATTTAGCATAATATTTTAAAACGCTTGGTTGTCAAAAAATCAAGCGTTTTTGTTTTGGAGGAAATTTATGAGAAAAATAATTAATTTTAACGCAAAGTGGTCTTTCGGCAAAGCAGTAAGCGAAGTTCCTGCCGTTATTCCTACCGAATGGAATTTTATTAATTTACCGCACAGCTGGAACGCTATTGACGGACAGGACGGCGATAACGATTATTTCCGCGGAGCTTGTTGTTATGCAAAAAGCTTTAACAAAACCGATTTGCCAGAAGCTGAGCGTTATTATCTCGAAATCAAAGGTGCAAATTCAAGTGCTGATGTTTATGTAAACGGTGAAAAAAAGGCTCACCATGACGGTGGTTATTCAACCTTTAGAGTTGATATTACCGATTCTCTTAATTTAACAAACATTATTGCCATAATCGTTGACAATGCGGCTAACGAAACCGTTTATCCGCAGATGGCAGACTTCACTTTTTATGGCGGTATTTATAGAGATGTTAATATCATCTGTGTTAACGAATCGCATTTTGACCTTGATTATTACGGTGGCCCCGGAATAATGGTTACACCTGAAATTATCGGTGAAGATGCAAAAATTCAGATTGAAACCTTTATTACAAACAGTAAAATGGGTCAAGAAATTAAATACACTATTACCGATAAAGAGGGTAATGTTGTTGAAACCTTGACTGCAGACGAAACTAAAGCAGAACTTAACATTAAAGGTGTTCACCTCTGGCACGGAAAACGTGACCCATATCTTTACACCGCAACTGCCGAACTTATTGAGGATGGCAAGGTTATAGATAATATTTCAACTCGTTTTGGTTGCCGCACATTTAAGATTGACCCAGAAAACGGATTTATCCTAAACGGCGAAGAATATGCTCTTCGCGGTGTTTCACGCCATCAGGACAGATGGGGTGTAGGTAATGCATTGCTTCCTGAACATCATAAAGAAGACATCGAACTTATCTGTGAAATGGGTGCAACTACTATCCGTCTTGCTCACTATCAGCACGACCAATATTTTTATGATTTGTGTGATGAAAATGGTCTTGTTATCTGGGCAGAAATTCCTTATATCTCAAAGCATATGCCAACAGGTAGAGAAAACACCATTTCTCAAATGAAAGAGTTAATAACTCAAAACTATAACCACCCCTGCATCGTTGTTTGGGGACTCTCAAATGAAATCGGTATCGGTGGCAGTGATGAAGATTTACTCGAAAACCACAGAATTCTTAACGATATGTGTCATGAGATGGATAAAACCCGTCTAACAACTATTGCAGCAGTTTCAATGTGCAAGATGGATGACCCATATCTCCAGATTCCCGATGTAGTTTCCTACAACCACTATTTCGGTTGGTATGGCGGCGAAACTGATATGAACGGACCTTGGTTTGATAAGTTCCATAAGAAATTCCCCAACATTCCGATTGGTTGCAGCGAGTATGGTTGTGAGGCTCTTAATTGGCACACTTCAGACCCCAAACAGGGCGACTATACCGAGGAGTATCAGGCATACTATCACGAAGAACTTATTAAGCAGTTCTTTAGTAGAAAATATATGTGGGCAACCCACGTATGGAATATGTTCGATTTCGGTGCCGATGCAAGAAATGAGGGCGGAGAGAATGGACAAAACCATAAAGGTCTTGTAACCTTCGACCGTAAGTATAAGAAAGATTCTTTCTATGCATATAAAGCTTGGCTTTCGGATGAACCCTTTGTTCATATCTGTGGAAAGCGTTATGTTGATAGGGTTGAAGATGTAACAAAGGTAACCGTTTACTCAAATCTTCCCGAGGTTGAACTCTTTGCAAACGGCGAAAGCCTTGGAAAAGTGTGCGCGGCTGACCACTTCTTCTATTTCAATGTTCCTAATAAGGATGTAACAAAACTTGTTGCAGTTGCAGGGGACTGCAGAGATGAAAGTCAAATCCGCAAGGTTGAAACCTTTAACGAAGAATATCGTTTGGTAGAAAAAGGCGCTATTCTTAATTGGTTCGATATTGAGGAGAAGGAAGGCTATCTCTCGCTCAACGATAAGATGGGCGATGTTTTAGCTACTTTGCAAGGCAAGATGCTCTTTATGAGTTTAATAGGCAAGTTTATGGGCGGTAAAGGAAAAGGTAAAGACGGCAAGATGGAAGCTATGGGCTTTGAAGTTGGTCCTGAAATGATGACCATGATGAACGGCTTTACAGTTCTTCGCCTCTTCACCCTTATGGGCGGAATGATGGATGTTAAATTCACCAAGGAAGAACTTTTAGACCTTAACGCTAAACTTAATAAGATAAAGAAAAAATAATTTTTGAGCAACTTAAAAACACCGCAAGTTTCCTTGCGGTGTTTTCTCATTTTGCCGAAACGCTTGGCAGAGAACTAAGATTATCGTTTTCAGTACCATTTGGTATCGCCTTTAGATATTCGTTATCCTTCCTATGTGCTATACCAACCCCTGCTATTCCCCCTTGTTTTGCAAGAGAAACCGCCTCAGATTTTGAGAGTATCGTATCATCCGATAACTTATATCCTGTAACCCTACCGCTTTTCTTTACAAGACCAACAATTCTTTTTGCATCCGCTTTTGCATTTGGAATCTGGTCAAGTGTGTTTTTTACAAAATCATAACTTTCCATTTTTCTTTCCCCCTTAATATATTTTGTGATTTTAAGATTGATATATTAATAGTAAAATTTTGTCAGAATTTATTGTGTTGCCTTTCCCTTAATGGTATAATGATATTGAAAACATATTTTAAGGGGAGAAAAATATGACTTGGCTTTTTATGGCAATACTTTCGGCAATCTTTGCGGGACTTACTTCCATTCTTGCAAAATGCGGAATCAAGAAAACTGATTCAGATGTTGCAACAGCTCTTCGAACGGTCGTAGTTTTGCTTTTTTCATGGCTCATGGTATTTATTGTGGGCTCACAAGGTTCGCTTATGGGTGTTTCTGCCAAATCATTAATATTTTTGGTTTTATCAGGTCTTGCAACAGGCGCATCCTGGATATGCTATTTCAAAGCACTTTCTATCGGTGATATAAACAAGGTAGTACCTGTAGATAAATCAAGCACCATACTAACCGTTATTTTAGCAATAGTATGCTTCGGCGAAACGGCAAATCTTATGGTAAAACTTATAAGCACCCTCACTTTAGCAGTCGGTATCTTCCTTATGATAGAAAAGAAGCAAACAGATGAACAAAAGCACGGCAAAGGATATATGCTCTACGCCGTTCTTGCGGCGGTCTTTGCAGCACTCACATCAATTCTTGCAAAGATTGGCATTTCGGATGTTGAATCAAATCTCGGCACCGCAGTAAGAACGTTCGTTGTACTTATAATGGCATGGATTGTTGTGTTTGCTCAGGATAAACATAAGAATATTAAACACATAGATAAAAAGGAACTTTTATTTATAAGCCTTTCGGGTGTTGCAACAGGTGCATCGTGGCTATGCTACTATTATGCCATTCAAAAAGGTGTGGTTAGCGTTGTTGTACCTATAGATAAAATGAGTATTCTTGTTGCCGTTACCTTTTCCTACTTCGTTTTCGGCGAAAAGTTAACAAAAAAATCTGCTCTCGGCTTAACGCTTATGCTTGTCGGCACACTTGCTATGGCACTTTGGGGTTAAAATATGAAATTATTTCTAAATGCTTTCACAAAATTTTTATTCGGGCTTATTCTCGTTTCTTTACTTCTTTTTTTACCTGCGGGAACACTTCTCTTCGGTGGTGCGTGGGCCTTTATAATACTTTTGTTCGTTCCGATTTTCATTGTGGGTACCATTCTTTTTATAAAATCGCCCGAACTGCTTAAAAAACGGCTTGACGGTAAAGAAAGCCAAACAGAACAAAAAAGTGTGGTTTTGTTTTCAGGTATAATCTTTTTAACAGGATTTATTGTATCGGGACTTGATTTCCGTTTTGGTTGGTCTTCAATACCAAAGGTGGTGCGAATCGTTGCGGGGGTGTTGTTTGTTTTAGCATATCTCATTTACGCCGAAGTACTGCGAGAAAATGCATACCTATCGAGAAAAATAGAAGTAACTGAAAATCAAAAGGTTGTAGATACAGGACTTTACGGAATAGTGCGCCACCCAATGTATATGGCAACCATTCTTCTCTTTCTTATGATACCTCTCATTTTAGGTTCACTTATTGCCTTTATTATTTTTCTCTTTTATCCCCTAATAATCGCATTGAGAATAAAAAATGAAGAACAGATTTTAACACAACAACTAAAAGGCTACAAGGAATATACGAATAAAGTAAAATATAAAATATTACCGTTTATATGGTAAATAAAACCGCTGAAATTTCAGCGGTTTTATTTTTTAAAATAATCGAAAAAATCTTCCTCACACTTTAGCTCTGTACCCTTAGGATACCATTTTGTTGTGTGCATACCTCTCTTTAAAAGAAATTCTTCGCATATTTGGGCGTTGTAATCTACATCAACTCCATATTTTTCGCAATATCCTTTATCTTCCATCATAAATGGCGGAATTTTTTCATCATAATTAAATCTATGATACTCACAATATAAACAGGTCACCGCTTCTCTCCTTTTTTGTTCTTCCAAAAAAATCCCCCCTTTTTTATTATTTTACTATTTATTGATAGTAAAATTAATACTATTTTTTGATAGTAGATATACTGAATTTCAGGGGTGGTTAATGTGTATTTTCCAAGACTTAAAGATTTGCGAGAAGATAGAGATTTAGTGCAAAAACAGGTTGCTGCTTATTTGGGTATAGACCAAAGGGTTTACAGTAATTACGAAACAGGGAAACGTGAAATTCCTACTCGCTTTGTTATAGCTCTTGCAAAATTTTATAACACAACAACCGATTACATTTTAGGTTTAACTAACAACCCAAAACCGAATAAATAGTAAATTAGGTGTTTTCCTTTTGGAAAACACCTGTTTTATTTTTCGAATGAACTTTTTTCGGGGAATCTTTTTTGCAAAATTTCGTTTACTATTTTTTTCTTTTCTTCGAAATGGTAAGTTCTCGCCGTATCGTTTATACATATAAGTGGGTGTATGCCACTCTTCAAATCTCTGCACATTCTTCTAAATGTGCTCTTTTTTATATGGTAGCACCTTGCAAAACTATCTTTTCTAACACAAAAATTGCCCTCGGCTAATTGCCAAAACTTCATAACCCACTGATTAACATCGCCTATTTCTCTAAATTTATGAGAACAGGTTTTATTCAGCATTTCGGGTTCGGCTTCCCATACTTTATGAAAGGTAGATTTAAGGTATGACGCCGCTACGTGTTGCAGGTACATGCCCGGAAACCACGGCCAAGGATAAAGAAAAAGTGTTTTCACAACATTGTGAAGTCCGTTTTTATAACACAACCACTTCCCTAAATTTTTTGCTATGCAAATTCTTTTTCTGAAGTGTGTATTTATAACTAGGATATCGGCGCCGTGAAAAAAACCCGCAGAGTCTTTGCCGAAAAATATACAGTTTTGCGCGGCGGTATCTAGTGGGAGACCATTTTTGAAAAAATCTTCTTGCCTTGTGGGAGAATTCAGAAAAATATCATCATTAAAATAAACAAAATGTTCTGATAACCCCTTAATTCTATGCAAATTCAGTTCAATGGTGTGAGAACTAAAGGTTGGAAGAAATTCTCGAGGTATAAAATCTTCGTGTTTTACTATATTCAGTTTCTCATTGTTTACATCAAGCCAAGTCGGGAGATGCCCATAGGTTACAAAATGAATTTTATTAACCCACGGTGCATACTTTTCCACCGCCCTGAACCAATATTCAAGATTATCCCAATCTCTGTATCTTACCTCACTATTAGAAGTAGTAACAGTAGAATTATCATATTTCGCCTTTTCTTTTAACCATTCCTTATCCGCCCCATCAACCCAAGGGATAACAAAATCTATTTTCACAAGTATTGCCCTCTTCTCTACGACATAAATTCATTATACTTTTCTAAAATCTCATTTGTTTTGCCAAACATTTTAACTCTACCCTTGTTAAGCCAGAGAATCTCATCGCACAGGCCACTGAGTGTTTTCGTACTGTGAGAAACGATTATAACCGTTCTATCCTTATTGCTTATAAGCTCTTTCATTTTCGCATAACTTTTCTTTTTAAAGGCGGCATCGCCCACGCTTAAAACTTCATCTATGAGCATAATTTCGGTTTCAAGAATTGCAGTTATAGAGAAAGCGAGTTTCGAGTGCATTCCGCTCGAATAACTTTTTACCGGTCGGTCTATAAATTCGCCTAGTTCACAAAAGCTAATTATTTCATCTATCCTTTCGTTGATTTGTTGTTTACTAAAACCTAAAAGCATACCCGAAAGATATATATTTTCTCTGCCTGTAAGCGCCTTTTGAAAACCAACACCGATAGACAGGAGCGAAACCGAATTCCCGTAAAGATTCACACTGCCCTCATCTGCCGCAAAAACACCTGCCAACACACGCAAAAGGGTTGATTTTCCACTTCCGTTTTTGCCGATAACACCTAAAATTTTTCCCTTTTCTATCTTAAAAGAAACCCCATGCAGAGCTTCAAAATATTCTGCTTTTAAAAACTTTTTCGGGTTTGTAACAGCCTTTAATATCGACATTTTATTAAGACATCTGTATCTAACACAAACGTTATCCACCGAAACGGCATAATTTTCACTCATAAGTTATCCCTCAAATCACCTTAACGTAACTGTTTTCATATTTGTATATGATACGTATGCCTATATATGACAAAATAACCCCTATAAAAAGCCATAGTAAAAGCAGTAAAAAATGCGGGTTTTCATTATAAAGAAGCACATTTCGCATATCGGTTATTATAAGCGCCAACGGATTAAACCCAATAAGAAAAGTTTTAAGAAGAGGCGTACTTATCTTATTTTCTATCGAGTAAAAAATACCTGTAATATAAAATCCCAACTGCAAAACTACCGTAATCACATTAAATAAATCTTCTACAAACACACCAAAATGCGAAACTATTGTGCTAACTCCGAATGTCACGACCGATAAAATAAGCAGTAGTGGCAAAACATAAAAAAATCTAAACGATAACGGCACTTTATATATGAGCATCAAAATGGCGGTAAGTAAAAAAGATATTAGCATTTTAAATCCGTAAACACCCATTTTTTCAAAAATAAAAATAACTTTCGGAACATACACCTTTGTCACAACATTCTTTTTGGAAACAATCAGTTTTACACTTGATTTTACGGTTCTGCTAAAAAAATTCCAACAATTAAGACCAATAAAAACAAACACAGGGAAATACGGCTCTCGGCTTCTAAAAACCGTTACTGCAACAAAACAGTAAACGAGCATAAAAAGTAAGGGGTCCAAAACCCACCAAAGCCAACCGAGAAATGACCCCGCAACCTCTCTTTTAAGCTCTGATTTTACCGAATATTGCGCATAATCTTTAAAGTCATTAATATCCTTTATAAATTTTTTCATAAAAATATCTGCCTCGAAATTTTCTCTACCTTGATATTATGCCCAAATTTCCCCAATTTTAAATTAGAAAATATACTTTTTATTAGTGCTTTTAAGTTGACAAATTCCGCCTTAAAGTATATAATTATCCTGTATTTTTATGTAAAAAATTATGTTAGGATGTAAACATTATGAAATGGACTTCACTCAACGATTTAAGAGAAAAATATTTATCGTTTTTTGAGAGCAAGGGGCATCTGCGCCTTGGCAGTTTCTCCCTTGTGCCAAACAACGATAAATCCTTACTTTTAATTAATTCAGGTATGGCGCCTATGAAGAAGTTTTTTACAGGCGAGATAACACCTCCGAGAAATCGTGTTACCACCTGCCAGAAATGTATCAGAACGCCCGACCTTGAACGTGTTGGTATAACCGCACGTCACGGAACATATTTTGAGATGCTCGGTAACTTCTCTTTTGGCGACTACTTTAAGAATGAGGCTATTGAGTGGGCGTGGGAGTTTCTAACCGAAACTCTAGAAATCCCCGAAAATCTTCTCTGGCCATCGGTTTATGAAGAGGATGACGAGGCTTACGCTATATGGCGCGATAAAATCGGCGTTCCCGAGGAGCATATTGTAAAACTCGGCAAGGCAGATAACTTCTGGGAGCACGGCACAGGCCCCTGCGGTCCTTGTAGTGAAATCTATTTCGACAGAGGCGAGAAATACGGATGCGGCTCACCCGACTGTAAGCCGGGTTGTGACTGTGACAGATATATGGAAATCTGGAACAACGTTTTCTCTCAGTTCAACAATATGGGGGACGGCACCTACACCGAACTCGAACACAAAAACATTGATACGGGTATGGGTCTTGAAAGACTTGCTTGTATTATGCAAGGTGTTGACAATATGTTCGAGGTTGATACCGTTCGTAATATTCTTAATAAGGTTTGCGAACTCTCAGGTAAGGAGTACGGAAAGGATGCAAAAACCGATATTTCTATCCGTGCTATAACCGACCATGCAAGAGCATCCACCTTTATGATTAGTGACGGAATTATTCCATCAAACGAGGGCAGAGGTTATGTACTTCGCCGTCTTATAAGAAGAGCGGCACGTCACGGAAGACTTATTGGTATTAATAAGGCATTCCTTGAAATTTTAGCCGATGCAGTTATAAACGAAAACAAGGCGGGTTACCCCGAACTTATTGAAAAGCAAGAGCTTATTAAAAAGGTTATCTCTAACGAAGAGGCAGGTTTTGCAAAGACTATAGACCAGGGTCTTTCAATTCTTTCAGAGCTTACTGCTAATGGCGGTACCCTTTCGGGAGAAGATGCATTTAAACTTTACGATACCTATGGTTTCCCGCTTGATTTAACAAAGGATATCCTTGCAGAAAAAGGAATGAGTGTTGACGAAGACCGATTTGCAGAACTTATGAACGAGCAGAAGAAAAAGGCTCGTGAGGGAAGAAAAGCGGCAGACGCTGAAAGTTGGAAGAGTGACGGCATTTCGTTTGACGGTGTTAAATCTACCGAATTCTTAGGCTACACCCAAAACGAGTGCGAGGCAAAAATAGTAGACATTGTTTGCGAGGGCGAACATACCCTTTCTGTAAACGAAGGCAACCGTGCAATCATCGTTCTTGATAAGACAGTATTTTATGGAGAAAGCGGCGGTCAGGTTGGCGATACAGGTGTTATTTCACTTGGAGATACAACCTTTACCGTAACCGATACCCGCAAAACCGCAGGTGGAGTATTCACACACTTTGGTACTGCAAACGGCACTATCTCGGTAGGCGATACAGTAAATGCTAAGATAGATGTTGAGCGAAGAAACGCTATTAGAAGGAATCACACTGCGGCGCATCTTTTACAAGCAGGACTCAGAAATGTTCTCGGCAATCACGTTGAACAGGCAGGTCAACTTGTAAACGAAAACACAGTACGTTTTGACTTTACACACTTCTCTGCATTAACAGGTGAAGAAATAAGCAAGGTTGAAGCCTTTGTTAACGATGTTATCCTTTCAGGTATAGCAGTTGATAACAAGGAAATGCCAATAGACGAGGCTAAAAAACTCGGTGCTATGGCACTCTTTGGCGAGAAGTACGGCGATGTTGTAAGGGTTGTTGCGGCGGCTGATAAGTCGGTTGAGCTTTGTGGCGGAACACACGTTGATAATGCCGCTAAAATTGGTCTTTTCCGCATAATCAGTGAATCGAGCGTTGCGGCAGGTGTTAGAAGAATCGAGGCTTTAACAGGTGCAAACGTTTTGACACTTATCGAACAGTATAAGGCATTAATCGATGAAACTGCATCCGCACTAAAGGTTGCAAACAGTGCCGATGTTGCAAAAAGAGCGGCAAATATTACCGCAGAACTCAAAGAAAAAGAAAAGCAGATAGAGAAACTCGAAAGCAAACTTGCATCGGGTAAGATTGATGATATGATTTCATCGGCAAAGGCTGTTGGAAATGTAAGAATCATAACCGCAAAAATTAACGGAACTGCTGATGAACTTCGCAAAATGGCAGATACAGTTAAGGGCAACAACGCTGATATGGTTGCCGTTTTCGTTGGTGTTAATGGCGAAAAGGTTACATTCTGTGCGGCTTGCGGAAGTGACGCAGTGAAGAGTGGCGCACACGCAGGAAATCTCGTTCGTGCAGTTGCACAAATTACCGGCGGTAACGGTGGCGGTAAGCCCGATAGTGCTATGGCAGGTGGTAAAGATGCTTCTAAAATAGAAGAAGCGCTTGATGCAGTTTGTGGCATAGTTGAAAGCCAACTAAAATAAGGGCGGTAATAAAAATGAATGATTGTTTATTCTGTAAAATAGTGGCAGGGGAAATCCCTTCCACAAAAGTGTATGAGGATGAATTCGTATATGCTTTTCTTGATATTGACCCTCAGGCACCTTTCCACGCGGTTATTATCCCGAAAGAGCATATAAAAAGTGCAGATGAGATAACAACTGATAACAGTATACTCATCGCAAAGGTTTTCGAGGCGATTGCTAAAATTGCTAAACAGGAAAACTTGGAAAACGGATACCGCGTTGTAAATAACTGCGGTGAGGATGGCGGTCAAACCGTTCATCATATCCATTTCCATTTACTTGCTCGTAGAAATCTTGCATGGCCTCCGGGATGATAGAGTTTAAACTATAATTTGAGGTGAATAAAATGTCTGAATTTTATACTATGAAAATAGCAGGTCTTGAACGTAATCTTGAAAAATTCCCTGTTAGCGATAGCCTTGATATTGCCGCTTTTATTATCTTTGGCGATGTTGAGCTTACTATTGCAGGAAGTAAAGAGTTACTATCTCGAGTTCCCGAGTTTGATGTAATCCTAACCCCTGAGGCAAAGAGCATTCCAATAGCCTATGAAATGGCAAGGCAAAGCGGTAAACCTTATGTAATCGCACGTAAGGGCGTTAAGGTTTATATGAGAAATCCGCTTGAAGTAAGCGTTACTTCGATAACCACCAAGAAGGAACAAAAGCTATTCCTTGGCGAAACCGAAGTGGAGCAAATTAAGGGTAAGCGTGTGCTTATAGTTGATGATGTTATCAGTACCGGCGAATCACTTGCGGCAGTTAGAGAACTGATAAGCCGCGCTGGTGCCATTGAAGCGGCATCCTGTGCATTCTTAGCCGAGGGCGATGCGGCAGATAGAAAGGATATTATCTTCCTCGAAAAATTGCCATTGTTCTTTAAATAAATCAAAAAGAGTAGCAATTCCTATTGGAATCGCTACTCTTTATTTTTTCTTTGCTTATTTGCCATCAACATAATCGCAAGCGGCAAGGGCGGCTATTGCGCCATCCGCGGCCGCAGTTGCTACCTGGCGAATTCTTTTTGAGCGGCAGTCTCCCGCAACAAAAATTCCTTCTGCATTTGTTTTACAGTCTTCACCTGCATCAACGTATCCGTAATCGTTAAGTTTTATAATTTCTGCAAAAGCATCATTTTGAGGAATAAGACCGATTGCAACAAACATTCCGTCAAGCGAAATATCGGTTAAAGTGCCGTCAAGCGATTTAACGGTTATTCCCGTAAGCTCGTTTTCGCCGAGCAAAGCCTCAACAGTTGTGCCGAGAATGGTCTCAACATTATCCTTTGCGGTTAGTTGTTCAACGAGCTTTTGCTCCCCTGTGAAGTAATCAAGGTTTTGAATAACATAAACCTTTTTAGCAAGGTCGGATAAAAGCAATGCCTCTTGAAGTGCAGAATTACCGCCGCCGATAACTGCAACCGTTTTGCCTTGATAGAAGGCACCATCACAAACAGCACAAAACGAAATGCCCTCGCCCACAAACTGCTCTTCACGAGGGAGCCCCAACATTCTATGCTTGGCACCCGTTGCGATGATAACCGATTTAGCAGTAAATTCGCCATCCTCAGTAATAACAGTTTTAACATCGCCGTTTTTAATCGAAAGCACTTCGGTGCATTCAACATCGGCGCCCTGTTCGAGTATCTGTTCGGTAAGTTTTTCGGCGAACTCATTTCCTGTAAGGCTTAAAAAACCGGGTATATTCTCAACCTTTGGCGAGTATGTAATCTGACCGCCGAAGGTTGCTTTTTCAATAACTAAAACTGATTTATTTGCCCTCTTAGCATAGAGGGCGGCGACAAGCCCTGCTGGGCCGCCGCCGACAACTATAATATCATACATATCGATTTACACCTTAAGCATTGTTAAAATACTTGTTAATCTTTTTATACATTAAGGAATTTCTTGATATCCGAAACACCTGTAAACTTGCTAACCTCACCATTGTTTATAACAACGAGTGTGGGAGCCTGTTTAATGCCAAACTGCTCTACCATATCAACATGCTCATTAGCGAGAAGTTTTTCATACTTAAAGTTTGCCTTATCAAGGAATGAACAAGCAATCTTACAGTTAGGACAGGTTGCAGTTGTGAAGAGATATGCAGCATCTTCTACACAAGTTTCTTCGTTTGCAATGTTTTCGGTAGCTTCAACCGAAACTTCCTTAATCATTTTTGAAGCTGCGATATCATAAACCTTACGGTTCTTATACTCCTGAGATTTACCGTCATTCCAGTTCTGAACAGGACGGTAATAACCTGTGATACGGCTATAAACCTCGGTTACCTCTCCGCACTCAGGACATGTGTAATGCTCACCGGTAATATAACCGTGATTCTTACAAACACTGTAAGTTGGAGAAAGGGTGTAGTAAGGTAATTTATAGTTTTCTGCAATCTTGCGGATAAGGTTTGCAGCTGCTTTCCAATCGGGGAGTTTTTCTCCGAGGAATGCGTGGAAAACAGTACCCGAAGTATAGAGTGTCTGAAGTTCATCCTGAACATCAAGTGCAGTGAAGATATCTTCTGTGTATCCAACAGGCAAGTGTGAACTGTTGGTGTAGTAAGGCGAATCATCATCGCTCTTAGCAGCAGTAATGATATCGGGATAGTGCTTAAGGTCATGCTTAGCAAGACGGAAAGCAGTGGATTCTGCAGGTGTTGCTTCAAGGTTATAAAGGTCGCCATATTCAACCTGATAATCAGAGAGACGCTCTCTCATGTGGTTGAGAACTTCCTTAGTAAACTTCTGAGCCTTTTCGCGAGTTAAATCTTCGCCTATCCAATTAGCGTTGAGACAAGCCTCGTTCATACCAACAAGACCGATTGTTGAGAAGTGGTTGTTGAATGTGCCAAGATATCTCTTAGTATAGGGATAAAGACCTGAATCAAGAAGTTTTGTGATAACTGTACGCTTAACCTTGAGTGAACGAGCCGAAATATCCATAAGTCTATCAAGTCTTGAATAGAAATCTGCCTCATCCTTTGCAAGATAAGCAATTCTAGGCATATTGATGGTTACAACGCCAACAGAACCTGTTGACTCACCGCTACCGAAGAAACCACCCGACTTCTTGCGAAGTTCACGCAAATCAAGACGAAGTCTGCAGCACATACTTCTTACATCGCTCGGCTCCATATCACTGTTGATATAGTTAGAGAAGTAAGGTGTACCATATTTAGCGGTCATCTCAAAGAGAAGTTTATTATTCTCGGTTTCAGACCAATCGAAATCTCTTGTAATGGAATAGGTAGGAATAGGATACTGGAAGCCTCTTCCGTTCGCGTCACCCTCAATCATAATCTCGATGAATGCACGGTTAACCATATCCATTTCGGCTTTACAGTCTTTATACTTGAAGTCCATCTCCTTGCCGCCAACGATACAGTTGAGTTCTGCAAGGTCGTTAGGAACTGTCCAGTCAAGAGTAATATTGGTAAATGGCGACTGTGTACCCCATCTTGAAGGTGTATTCACACCGTAAATAAAGCTCTGGATACACTGTTTAACCTCTTTGTAGGTAAGGTTATCAACCTTAACGAAAGGTGCAAGATAGGTATCAAATGATGAGAAAGCCTGTGCGCCTGCCCATTCGTTTTGCATAATGCCAAGGAAGTTAACCATCTGATTACAAAGGGTTGAAAGATGGCTTGCAGGTGCCGATGTAATCTTACCGGGAACACCGCCTAAGCCCTCTTGAATTAACTGTTTAAGTGACCAACCTGCACAGTAACCTGTGAGCATTGAAAGGTCGTGAATGTGAATATCTGCATTACGGTGAGCGTTGCCGATTTCATCATCATAAATCTCGGATAACCAATAGTTTGCAGTTACAGCACCCGAGTTGCTAAGAATAAGACCGCCAACCGAATAGGTAACGGTTGAGTTTTCCTTAACACGCCAGTCGTTGATGTTGAGATAGTTATCAACTATCTGCTTATAGTCAACCATTGTAGCATTAAGATTACGAATCTTCTCTCTCTGGCGGCGGTAGATAATGTATGCCTTTGCAACATCATCATAACCTGCCTTAATTAAAACAGACTCAACGCTATCCTGAATATTTTCAACTGTGATTTTATTATCCTCGATTAAGGGCTCAAACTGAGCTGTAACCTTAAGGGCAAGGAAGTCAATCATATCGGGATTGAACTGTCTTTGACAAGCTTCGAAAGCCTGTGTAATCGCATTGCTAATTTTACCTAATTCGAAAGGTACCTGTTTTCCGTCACGTCTAATAACATTATACATTTTCTTCTCTCCTTTTTTCTTTTATTTCTTTTAAATTATAGATTTCTCGAAACCTTTTTCATTTCGAGTGGCAAAATCAATTATAGCTTATATTGTGGTGGTTGTCAACCCCCAAAAACAATATATTGTGTTTTTAGGTGAATTTTTTATTTTGGCTAACCTCGAATTTCCACAAAATGTACATATTTTGAAGCGATTTTGCACATTTCATCCAAAATGGCGCTATCGGGTGTACTTAAATTATCCCCTATAATGTCGCCCGAATCGACAAACGGCTGAAGAAAATATTTTTTTGCACCCGAAATTCGTTTTGAGAGCGCTTCTATATCTTGTGTGCTATGCAATTCTTTTACAACGGTAGTGCGGAATTCATAATCAATAGTGTTTTCAAGAAGAAAATCTATACTTTGCTCTATTTTTTTAGTGTCAAGGGTATCTACCCCTGCAGTTTCTCTGTATTTATCGATGCAATTTTTTACATCCATTGCAACATAATCTATAAGTCCTTTTTTACAGAGTGAAATAAGCCTTTCGGGGAAGGCACCGTTTGTATCAAGTTTCACCTTGTATCCGAGTTGCCTTACCTTTGTAATAAACTCTTCTATATCGGTTTGTAAAAGCGGTTCGCCTCCCGTTATACAAACGCCCTCTAATATACCCTGCCTCTTTTTAAGGTAGGAAAGTATTTCTTCCTCGCTATATTCTGCCCTTTCTCTGCCGTTTATAACGAGTGAAGCGTTATGACAAAATGGGCAACGCATATTGCATCCACCCGTAAAAAGAGTACAGGCAACCTTTCCTGGGAAATCGAGTAATGTCATTTTTTGAAATCCGTTAATATTCATAATCCTAATTCCTTTTTCATTTGTATTATTATTCTACATTAGAAAAAGTTTAATGTCTATAGAAAAATTTTGCTTACATAAAATATTTTGAAATGTTATAATTGTTATGTAAAATAATATCAAAGCGAGGTTACAGATGTTCAGTATAGGTCAGTTAGTGGTTTACGGGCAAACCGGTGTTTGCAAGGTAACAGATATTTGTGAAAAGGAAGTAACACCTAAAAATTTTAAAAATTACTATGTATTAAAACCGATTTATCAACAAAACAGTATTATTTACTCTCCGATTGATAATACTGCAGTGAATATTCGACCGATTATTACAAAGCAACAAGCCGAAGACCTTATCCGACTTATCCCAAGCATCTCGCCCTGTGGTTTTTCGGGTGAAGAGCAACGTGCTTTAAATGAAAAATACACGGCGGCGTTAAAAAGTCAAGATTGCGAAGAGCTTTTAAGCCTTACTATATCTATCTATGCCAAAAAGGAAGAGGCGAAGGAACGAAACAAGAAACTCGGCAGTATAGATGAACGCTATATGCAACGCGCCGAGGAGTTGCTTTTCGGTGAACTTGCCGCCGCTCTCCATATAGATATAAATGAAGTAAGCAATTATATAAAAAATACATTAGAAAATTAATATAACTTCACATAAATGCTTGAAAGGAAAAGTATTTTCCTTTATAATAACCTTAACAAGCTTTTACGGGTGGTTATATGAACACTAAAAAACAGTTTTTACAAGCAGTAAAGTTTACGTTGTTTTCTATTTCTGCAGGTATCGTTCAGGTTCTTTCCTTTACACTTTTAAACGAACTGCTCAATGTTTCTTATTGGATTGCATATCTTATAGCTTTACTTCTCTCTATTATTTGGAACTTCACACTCAACCGCAGATACACATTTAAATCGGCGGCAAATGTACCTGTTGCAATGGCAAAGGTTTTAGCCTTTTATGCCGTTTTCACACCATTATCAACCTGGCTTGGCGAAGTTGTGGAGCGAAGCGGAGTAAACGAATATATCGTTTTAATAGTAACTATGCTATTAAACTTTGTTCTCGAATTCTTGTTTTGCAAGTTCGTGGTTTATAAAAACAAAGAGGATACACTATAAAAAAAGTCTTACGGAGTTTTCCGTAAGACTTTTTTCTTATATTTCCATTAGGAAACCAAAAGATATTTCCTTTTCGTTTAACTGATATTTTTCATCAAGAGCAGGGCCGCAGGAATTAGAGCCTATTCCCGAAACCTTATAATCAATACGCACGTGCGTTCCGTCACTCTTTTCAAGCTCATCGGTATGATTGGCTTTATAAATAGCCTCTATGCTATTATGAAGAACGCTTATTTCCATTTTGGTATCGGCGGTGAACTTGAATGCATTTTCAATTTCAAGTAGCTTCACATCGAAATGGTTTCCGTGCTCTTGGGGATAAACATAATTTACATACTCACTATCAGCATCACTCTCGTGGAACTTAACCGTTCCGTGGTGAGTCATATCACGATAGCTTTCAAGCGGTCCGTTGCCGAAATAACGGAATTTATCGTTATCATAAGGTAATTTGAACTCAAAGCCGAGGCGTGGCAGGAAGAATGTGTTTTCCCTTATATTACCATTAAGGCCTACCTTAACCGCTCCGTTTTCAAAGAATTCTAATTCTAACACATATTTAAAGAACGGAGCCCTTGAAATACCCGCTGCGGAACAATCAGCTATAATCTTATTATCTATAACCTTTACATCATAAACCTTTGTAAAAACACAGTCGTAGTTTTCGCCCTGCCAAATATTGATGTTCAGTTGCCTTGCTTCGATATTTCTATCATTATCGGTTGGCGCCCTATAGTAACTAATTTTTGTAGGCTCGAGCAATTTTTCTTCGCCGTTTACGACCATGCTAACAAAACCG
>JAZUMI010000054.1:0-5101 GCA_045603505.1 Acutalibacteraceae bacterium | reverse complement strand
TATTACCTGTGGCGCCGCAGCGGCTCTTTGCTGTACACTTGCGGCTATTAGCGGCGAAGATGATTCCGAAATAATTGCTATTGCTCCCTACTTCCCTGAATACAAGGTTTTCACAGAGGGCGCAGGCGCAAAATTCAAGGTGGTTTCGGCAGACACAAAGGCTTTTCAAATTAACTTTGATGAACTTGAAACTTTAATAAACGAAAAAACCGCAGGAGTTATCATAAACTCTCCAAACAATCCTTCAGGTGTAGTTTATTCCAGAGAAACTCTTACAAAGTTAGCTTCACTTTTAAGTGCCAAGGAAAAGGAATTCGGTCACCCGATTTATATCATTTCAGACGAGCCATACAGAGAACTTGTATATGGTGATATTGAGGTGCCTTTCGTTCCTACCCTTTACAAGAACACGGTTGTTTGCTATTCATACAGTAAATCTCTTTCGCTTCCGGGTGAGAGAATTGGCTATATCGCAGTTTCACCTAAAATTACCTGTGCTGCCGATTTATTTGCCGCAGTTTGCGGTGCGGGTAGAGCATTAGGTTTTGTTTGTGCACCTAGCCTTTTACAAAAAACAGTTAAAGAATGTGTTGATTTAACTTCTGATATTTCGGCATACGAAACTAATAGAAACTTGATTTTTGATGCATTAACTGAAATAGGTTATAATGCGATTTCACCCGATGGTGCCTTCTATTTGTTCGTTAAAGCATTGGAGGAAGATGCATTAGCTTTTTGTGAAAAGGCAAAAAAATATGACTTGCTTTTAGTTCCAAGTGACGATTTTGGAATTGAGGGATATATTCGTATTTCATACTGTGTTTCAAAAGAACAAATAATCAAATCTATTCCTGCGTTCCGTGCACTTTATGAGGAGTATAAATAAGAAAAGAGGAATTTTGATGGCTGATTTAGAAAAGGCACGTCAAACGATAAATGAAATAGACGCAAAGATGGCTTTACTTTTCGAGGAAAGAATGAATGCAGTAAAGCAAATAGCGGAATATAAAAAAGAACATGGTTTACAAATCACCGATACTAACCGTGAAGAGCTCGTTATAACAAAAAATGCAAATCACATAAAAGATAATGATTTTAAATCATACTATATCAATTTTTTGCGCAGCAACATTGAGATTTCTAAAAAATATCAATTGAAACTTTTTGAGGGTATGCGAGTTGCTTTTTCGGGTGTTAAAGGTGCATTTGCTGATATAGCGGCAAAAAGAATTTTCGAAACCGCTGTCAGAACAGCCTATCCTGATTTTAAATCGGCTTATAATTCCGTGGTGAGCGGCGAGTGTGAATGTGTTGTTTTACCGATTGAAAACAGTTATAACGGCGATGTTGGACAGGTAATGGATTTAATCTTTTTCGGACCTCTATTCATTAACGGAATTTATGATATTGAAATTGTTCAAAATCTTCTCGGTTTACCCGGTGTAACAGTTAATGATATTAAAGAGGTAATAAGTCATCCACAAGCACTTGGCCAGTGCGCTAATTACATAAGTAAACATCGATTTAATTGTATTGAAGCATTAAACACTGCAGTTGCTGCTAAAACAGTTGCTCAAAACGGTAGAACTGATTTAGCGGCTATCGGTAGTGAAGAGGCTGCAATTGAATTTGGCCTTGAAAAAATTGACGGTCACATCAATGAAAGCAGTAAAAATACAACGCGATTTGTCGTGCTTTCTCGTACTCCTAAAACCGAATGTAAAAACGATAAACATTTCGTTTTGCTCTTTACGGTGAATAACGAAGCAGGCTCACTCGGCAAAGCGGTTTCAATTATTGGAGAAAACGGATTTAACTTAAAAGCACTAAAAAGCCGCCCAACCAAAGAGCTTGTTTGGAGTTATTATTTCTATGCCGAGGGTGAAGGCAATATTAATAGTGACAAGGGCAAACAAATGCTTAAAGAGTTAGAAAAATGTTGCAACAATGTCAAAATTGTTGGCAGTTTTGAAAAGGAAATTTCTTTATAGGAAGATGTTTTATGATAATACCCGTAAAAACTTCATCTGGTAAATATGATATTTTACTTGAGCGTGGCAGTTTAAAAAAAGTAGGTAAATTTTTTAATCTCAATAGAAAGATTTTAATTGTAACGGACGATGGTGTTCCGCCAATATATTCGCAAACTGTTGCAGAACAATGCGAAAATTCTTATTGTATAACAATACCTCAAGGCGAAACCTCAAAAAACTTTGAAAATTACAAAATGTTACTTTCAAAACTTGTCGAATTTGACTTCACAAGAACGGACGCAGTTGTTGCGATAGGTGGCGGTGTTGTTGGTGACCTTGCAGGTTTTGTGGCATCGTCTTTTATGCGCGGTATAGATTTTTATAATATTCCAACAACCGTTTTATCTCAGGTTGATTCTTCAATCGGAGGTAAGGTTGCCATTGATTTTTGCGGATATAAAAATTTAGTTGGCGCTTTTTATCCCCCAAAAGCCGTCTTAATTGATTCAAATACGCTTAAAACTTTACCGCAAAGGCAAATTGTAAATGGACTTGCCGAAGCGGTTAAGATGTCTATGACTTGCGATAAAGAGTTATTTGAGATTTTAGAATGTATGGATATTGAAGAAAATATCGACCTTATTATTGAGCGCTCCCTTTTAATCAAAAAGAAAATAGTTGAGCTTGATGAAAAAGAATCAGGTGTTCGCAAGGTGCTTAACTTTGGGCATACTTTGGCACACGCCATTGAAAGCCAAAACAATATGCAGGATTTATATCACGGTGAATGTGTTGCGATAGGTATGGTGCCTATGTGCAATACCAAAATTAAAGATAGACTTATTAACGTACTTAATAAGCTTGATTTGCCTTATAAAATTGAGTTAAATAGTGATATAATTACTCAAGCATATAAACATGATAAAAAGGCTACCAATAACAAAATCACTATTATATTTGTCGAAGAAATCGGCGAATATCAAATGAAAACTGTAAGTTTTGAGGAACTGATAAAAATTACATTTAACAAGGGGTGAGGTTTTTGAAAAATTCAATTGGTACTAATGTTATATTAACTCTTTTTGGCGAAAGCCATGGAATGAGTGTTGGTAGTGTCATAGACGGTCTTCCTGCGGGAGTTGAAGTTGATACTGAATTTATAAAATCTCAACTCTTTCTTCGAAGTCCTCTTGGGGAAATATCAACTCCAAGACATGAAGAAGATAACTTTATAATTCATAGCGGTGTTTTTGAAGGTAAAACCACGGGAACTCCCATTTGCATCACTATACCTAACGAAAACACTAAATCAAAAGATTATTCAAAAACTCGTTTCGCTTTGCGACCGGGGCATGCTGATTATACCGCAAATATTAAATATGGCGGTTTTGAAGATTATCGCGGTGGTGGACATTTTAGCGGTAGAATAACTGCCGGCATCGTTGCAGCAGGTGCTATTGCTATTAAGTTGCTTTCAAAGAAGGGAATTTCAATAGGCACTCACATAAGTCGTTGCGGTGGCGTTGTCGATGCAAGTTTCAGTGATTACGAAAAGCAAATATCGGCACTTAATGAAAAACAATTTGCAGTTATCGATGATAAAGCAAAAGAAAAAATGCTTGAAAAAATACTATTAGCAAAAGCTGATGGCGATAGCGTTGGTGGTATTCTTGAAACTGCAATTATCGGTCTCCCTGCTGGAATAGGTGAGCCTTGGTTTGATACATTAGAGGGAATGCTTTCAAAGGCTATTTTCTCAATTCCGGCTGTAAAAGGCGTTGAATTTGGAGCAGGTTTCCAAATTGCTGATATGCTTGGAAGTGAAGCAAACGATGAGTTTTACTTTGATAATGGTTTAATAAAGACAAAGACTAATAATAATGGTGGAATCAATGGTGGAATTACCAATGGTATGCCTATTATTATGCGTTGTGCGGTTAAACCTACACCTACTATCAGTAAAGAGCAAAACACTGTAAACCTTGCAGAAAATGAAAATATCGCCATTGCATTCAAAGGTAGGCATGACCCATGCATAGTACATAGAGCAAGAGTGGTTGTTGATAGCATTGTTGCAATTGTTTTGTGTGATTTATTATCTAATAGATACGGAACCGAATGGTTAGGTAACTGCTAATGGAATACGGTTGCATTGGTAAAAAGTTATCACATAGCTTTTCAAAAATCATTCATGATAAAATCGGACTATATGATTATAAATTGCTTGAAATTGAGGAAAATCAACTTGAGTGTTTTTTTAGTGAAAGAAAATTCAAAGCGATAAATGTTACTATACCTTATAAAGAAAAGGTTATACCGTATCTCGATTTTATCTCGGACGAAGCAAAAAATATTGGTGCTGTAAACACTGTTGTTAATAGGTGCGGAAAACTTTACGGATATAATACCGATTTTCTTGGAATAAAGTCTTTGATTCAAAAGAATGATATTGAAGTTAGTGAAAAAAAGGTTGTAATTCTTGGTAGTGGCGGAACATCCAAAACTGCAAAAGCCGTTTTTGGCTCTTTAGGAGCAAAGGAAATACTCGTTGTTTCAAGAACGGCAAAGGGCGATTGCATTACCTATGAAGAGTGCAAAGATTTACATAATGATGCGCAAATCATTGTTAATACAACTCCTGTTGGTATGTTTCCGAATATCTATGATGCACCGATATCAGTAGAAAATTTTGATAATTTAGATGCAATAATCGATGTTATTTATAATCCTATTAAAACATCTCTTGTTTTAAATGGTTTAAAAAATGAAATTAAATCGGTTGGCGGACTTTATATGCTTGTTGCACAAGCTTTTTATGCTGCGCAATATTTTATTGATAAAGAGTTGGATGAAAATATTATAGATAAAATTTATAATGAACTTTTATCCACTAAAGAAAACATTGTGCTAATCGGTATGCCGGGTTGTGGGAAGAGCACAATCGGAAAGATTTTAGCAAGAGAACTAAAAAAAGAATTCATTGATACCGATGATGAAATTGTTAATCTCGCTAAAAAAACAATACCTAAAATCTTTGAAGAAATTGGTGAAAAAGGATTTAGAGAGCTTGAAACAGAGGCAATAAGAAAAATTGCTTCGAGGCAAAATTGCGTTATAGCAACGGGCGG
>JAZUMI010000053.1:0-6760 GCA_045603505.1 Acutalibacteraceae bacterium | reverse complement strand
GGTGTGGAGTACGAGTTAAAGAAATTGTCTATGATGTACTCTGGTCGTTTTGTTGCCGAAAACGAAGGCGCAGACGGTCTGTGTAAGATTATTGTGGACAAGAAGACTCGCTTGATCCTGGGCGTTCATTTGATTGGTGCTTATGCAGGTGAAATGATCTGGGGCGGCGCACAGATGTTGGAAACCCAGTTGCGTGTTAACGATGCCCGTCAAATTATCTTCCCCCATCCCACCGTTAGTGAGATCGTCCGTGAAGTTCTCTGGGAGTTCTCGGATAAATAATTTAAATATATTATCCCCTCCCTCTATGCAAAAACTGTGTAAGGGGAGGGGTATATTAATAATTGTATAAAAGATACGTTTTGGAATTCATCTAATAAAACACTTTGAAGGGATGTTGCTTTTGCGATGTCCTCCTTCAAATGTCTTTTTTAAGCACGGGAAAGGGGAGAAATGGGGAGGAGCCGTGTAACAATTATCTTTATGTCGTTGGTTCGTTCGTTGGTTCTTTTTGGCCTTTTTCGGCGATTTTCGGGATTTTTGACTGTAAAGCTTGACCGAAAATTTTTTGGACGCTGTAAAAATAATGGAATTGCATAGCGTCCATTCGTTCAAATATTTCCATTATTTCAAGGAAAAACTGTAATAATGGACGCTATAAAGTTAATGGACGCAAAATTTAGTATACTGTTAATCCGCAGGTCGTTGGTTCGAGTCCAACAAGGGGAGCCAAAACAAAAAGCACTTCTTTGGAAGTGCTTTTTGTTTTGGAAATGAAGCGTTCCCTTTGGGAACACGAAGCCGCTTACGCTAATGAAGTCGCCTACGGCTGTGAAGTGTGCCTTAGGCACGATAAGGAACGCTTCGCTTCATATTTTGCAGAGCAAAATACTTCATAGAGGCAAAGCCTCAACTTCACGCGAACGAAGTGAGTGCTTCACTTAAACTCTTGCCCCTCCGCCGTTTTTATGCTATAATGCACTTAAAGGCGGTGATTGTATGAAAAGATTTTTTATGATTTTCGTAATTATAATTCTGTCTTTTTGTTCCTCTGCGTGTGATGATTTTGAGGCACCGTTATCGCTTGAACAGGTGCGAGAGACTGCTTTTTCATGTTTTAGTGAGCATAATGAGGAAATGCGTGATATTGTCACTCGTAATTTAGCCACGGGTGAAACCGATTGGTGCAAGGGTTATAATTTATTGGCAGACGGGCAGTATGAGTTTGTGTTATATCGTTGGGGGTTTACTGGCACTAACATTTGTGCAGGAATACTGTTTTTGCCTGATGATATACCGGATGATAAGTTTATACAGGACGCAAACAGCAGTAACATATATTCGTATTTAGTTGATAATGGGGATGAATACCATTTGGAACGCATAGAAGAAAATTGGTTTTATTTTTACTACGAATATGATTTTTAAGAAAATCAGGTTTTAAGGCCGGTTCCATTTTGAGTGTCGGTCCCATGAAAAAACCTCTTTACGAAAGTAAAGAGGTTTTTTCAATGATATCCGTTCCCTATGGGCACGGGCGATATATCTTCGATATGATATCCACCTACGGTGGATGATATTTGCCTGCGGCATATGTTGGAACGGATATTATATCCTATTTGTGAAAGCAAATATCTCATACGGCTTGATGTATATCATATCGCGCAGCGATATATCATTACACCTTGTCCCTCTGCCACAAGTATGCTATAATATACCAAAGGTGGTGTTTATATGAAACGGTTATACTTGACCGGGATCATTTTATCTGTGATTATTTGGCTTTCAGGTTGTGCGCAAGGATATGTGCTTGATGCTACGGATTCTAACCGTATTATGAAGCAGCATGTCCCGCTTGAGGAGGAAAAGTATTATCAGTACTCTTTTTTGAACGATGTTGAAAAAGAAGTCTACAGGCGCATTCGGACTGCGGCTTTGTCCTATGATAGGGTTATTGAAGTAGGTGATCTTGATATTGGCGCGCACAGAAAACCCCAAATTGTTGAATGTGTTATGGTAGATAACCCACAACTCTTTTGGGTCGATGGTACAGTTTCGCTCAATCACAAGGGGGATATTTGTTTAAGGTTTTGCGATGGTGTAGTTACAGATGATTCAGGCTTTGGGGAAGCAGATCTCTCTAAAATTGATGCAAGAAGAAAGACCTTGGATGAGGTTGTTTTTAACATTGTTTCTTCAATAAATCCTGCTGACTCGCAGTATGAAAAAGAGCTGGCCATCCACGATTATATTACAAAAACTACCAGTTACGACAAGGAAGCATCGCGTACTCCATTTGTAAATGGCACTATGGATTCAGCTTATAATATTTATGGCACTCTTGTGGAACATAAAGGGGTGTGCTCTGGTTATACCGGAGCGTTTCAGTATCTTTGTTATATGGTTGGGATCAATTCAAATGTTGTTTTTGGCAATTCTCACAGTTGGAACACGGTGAATCTTGACGGAGAGTGGTACCAGGTTGATGTGACCTGGGATGATCCAGTAAAGGCTGACGGCAGCAGCGGGGATGGCAATCACAATTATTTTAATATGACTTCGGCACAGATGTATCAAGTGCACCAACGTTCTACAGACAGTTACTACGACTGTATTAAAGTGCCCGAATGCACGGCAACCAAATACTCATATAAAAATGATGTCCCTAAAAATTGATAAGGAGATAATTGTTGGTTTTAACCGGGTTTTTGTCAGTAGATCCAAACATAAATCCTTCCTCACAATGAGGCGGATGATTAAAAGAATAATGAAAAATGAAGTGGCTGACGGCTGATGAATAATAAGCCGCGCTCTTGTGCTACCCAACACCGGTGTGCTATAATATACCCAAAGGCGGTGATTGTGTGGAACTTATATTTGAGATAATTTTTGAAGTATATGTTGAACTGATGATGTATATTGTTCCCGAAGAAAAAGCATCATCTAAAAAGTATAGAACAATTGTAATTCTTGCTGCCACGGTTATTTTGTTGGGCGTTTTTGCCTTGTTTATTTGGGGTTGTGTTTTAATAAGTGGTTATAATAATAAATTAGGTATAATCCCAATTCTTATTGCGATTGTTATTTCGATTATTCAAATCATTGCAGGATTTATTTTGCACGATAAAAAATCCAAAAAATAAAGAAAATCCAACGGTTTTGTGTTATAATAATCCCAACGCAGCAAAGATATAAAACTATTATGTTTAGATCTGCTTGACCGCCAAGAAAAAGTTTGTTATATTATCGGTAGTGTTATAGATAATAAAATAAAAAGGCAGGAGAAATTATGAATTTATTTAACAACAAAAATAGTTCCGGTGTGGAAATTTCGCAAAAACAACTTTTGCAAAACAAATACACAAATGCCGCTAATAATATTTTGTGGGTTGTTGTTTTGACGGTTATAAATATCGTTTTACTTGTAACCAACAGCAATACATATTTTCTTTTTTCTGCGTTTATTCCGTTTTTCTTGGTGGATATCGGTATGTATCTTTGCGGTATGTATCCGTCTGAGGTTTATGGAGAAGATTTTGCCGCTATGGAGTTTTTGCCGCAAAGCTTTTTTACCATAACTTTGTGTTTTGCTGCAGTAATCTTAATACTATATGTTATTAGTTGGGTATTTTCCAAAAAGCAAAAATGCGGGTGGATGATTCTTGCGTTGGTGTTCTTTTCTGTTGATACCCTGGTGATGTTTGTTTTAAACGGCATAGTAATAGAGTCTATAATCGATTATGCAATACATGCGTGGGTTATTGTTTCGTTGATTAACGGACTTGTTTCTTATTCAAAGCTTAAAAAACTTCCCAAAGAGCCTGAGGAAGACCTAACAAAGGAACCCATTTTTGCAACGGTCGATACTACGGATATTGAAAGCGTTACTTCTGACACTCCGGAAGAAACAATATAACTATATTTTAATAAAAGGCCGTCGTGAGACGGCCTTTTTTCGTTTATAACCTACCAATACTCCTTGTATCCATATAAACCATATGCTATAGTATACTTAAGGCGGTGATATGATGACATATAAAGAACTCATGATAAAGTCTCTTACTGATTTGCTAGAAGAGGATGAAACTTTAATGCACCCTATTTATGGATTGCTTAATCAGGGAAACACACAGTATTACGGCTATTTTGGGTTTGCAGAGAATGATTTGCTGATTGCGCTTCTATCTGGAACAGGTAAACAGATTACATACACAACGCGCGTGCCTCTGGATATTAAATCTATAAAGGTTAAACAAATCGCTATTTTTAAGCAATTTGTTATCGACATTGCTTTTAACGAGGGAGCGCCTTGTAGAATTACAGCATCTCCCAAAGTTTTGAGTGTTGACACACAAGAAGAAAACTTGCCGAGATTTCTAGAGCATCTATATACTATAGCACCGAAAACAAAGCAACCAGAGTTAAAACAGTTATCTGGTGAGAATATCCGCATACAGTATTTTAACTATATTATAGGCATCTTCCTTTCTTTCGTTCCTATGGTTCCCATTATGATTCTAATTATGGAGTGGAAAGAGAGTGGGGAGTGGCATTTTGGTGAACTTATATCTGCGATTTTAGAAACGTTACCTGTTGTGGCGGTAATATGGGGCATAGTTTTGATGCCGTTGATTTTGTTGTCGCTATTGAATCGTTTTTGCTTTGGTAAGGTGATATGTGTTCTTGATGATAAAGGGATACACACCGAAAATGATTTGCTGTTGTGGACTGATATTAAAAGTATTTCATATAAAACGGCTATGCACTCACGGTTTAGATATAGCCCTGCCTGCACAACATTTTCTATAAAAAACGCAGGAGAATATGAGTTTGATATTATACATTTCCCGTTTTATGGTTTGCGAAAGATAAAAAGATATTGTCCCGATGTTAAAGTTGAGGTGCAAAATAAAGGGTGGTTAATATTTATGGCATTGTGCCCCACGATAATTGCGATTATTCTTTCGTTGCTTTCTTAAAGTTGAGAATTTAAAAATATAATCATAGAAAATCAGGTTTTAGACCAGGTCTTTTTCGGACACGAGAGATAAGAACACCACCCGATTGGGTGGTGTTTTTTATTGTCCGCTTTGCCGCACTTGCGCCGGGGCGGCGGTTATGGTACAATGACTCCAAGGCGGTGATGATATGAAAGCAGTTCGAATATTTTTGTGGATTATTGTATGTATAGTTTTCTTCTTAGGGCTTTTATATTTATTCACAGGGTCGTTGGAATGGTTTCCTACACCCGAGCAACAAGAGGAAGCTCGAATTACTGCTATTATTATGATGGTAATACCTACGATTTGTGGTAGTATATTGGTTTTAACAAGAAAAAAGTAAGGAAGTTTGTTTTTTGATTGGTTCTATTTTGAGTGTCGGTTCCGAAAATATCGGACATCCATTCGGGTGTCCGATATTTTATTTGTCCGAAGTGGACTCGAATCTGCGACTTTGCGGAAGTATATTGAAAAGATAAATACTTTTATGATATAATAAAAACGAAAGAAGGTGGCATTATGAAAAAAAAAGAGCAGGTCGTCTCTAAATGTGTTTCGAATCCTTTTTTTCGTGATATCTTTGATATTGGTTTATTTGGGCATCATCTTTAACTTCAGGGATGAGATGGTTGCTTGGGCAACCTTCGCGTTTCACCTTTTTCTCATCCATTTTATGATTGTTTATTTGTCGCCATATAACCCAAAAGCGAGGCGCATGAAATATTTATCTGTTGAAAACAAAGTATTATCTAATCTTCTTATTTCTAAACGAAATTTTTATGTTGACGGATATGTGAAAGTGGCAGACCGCAAGAAAATATCGTTATTAAGTGTAATCTTGTATATCTGGGAAGCACTTTTGCTGATTGCTACAGTTATACTACAAATCATTTCGCCTATACCCTGTACGCCATATAAATTTCTAATTCCGGGTAGACGAGGACGTACTATTGAAATTGTTTTAAGTTCACTTAACATTAAAATCCCTTTGTTGCTCAGCACCATTACGGCAGTTTCTATGTTTGCCGGAGTTTTGCTTTGGCTTACTGTTGGACTAATCAAATTGAAAGAAAAGACAACGAAGCTAAAATGGGGACTGTTGTTTTTTATATTGCTTGATATATTGTGTTTTACAATACTGGCGATCTTGTTATTAGGACTATTTAGAAATTAACAACGGTTTAGTTCTGTTGGATCAACTCAACAAGAACACCACCCGATTGGGTGGTGTTCTTTGTTGCGTCAAGGAAAGACAATTCCGGGATTGCGCCCGGGCGGCGGTTATGGTACAATGTTTCCAAGGCGGTGATTGATATGAAGAATTTTTTTGTGATGATTATTACCATAATGATTGCATTAATACTTTGCTCTTCCGTAAAAACAGATAATAATATCGACAATTATGTTGATGATATTGAAGCCTATAAGGCAAGTGATTTTATGCCTAACTTGGATAATATAGGTAGATATAACGGTGTTGAATATTTTTCAAGAAAAGATGAAGCTATTTTTCCTGATTATTCGATGCAGTTGGTTGTAAAGTATGATGAAGAAGAGTTTTTGAAAGAAAAAGAAAGACTTAATACGGCATATAGGTATCTTGAATCGCCGCAAAAGGCTGAATTCGATGATACAGTCTATACAATCCCCATTGTAGAGTTTTCCACTGCAGGATTTGATTTTAAAATAGCACAATTTGATGATACAGTTTATCCTAAAAACTTTGGAATGGTCGGTATTTCCGATGAAAAGCTTGAAAT
>JAZUMI010000052.1:0-19070 GCA_045603505.1 Acutalibacteraceae bacterium | reverse complement strand
GAACATCATAGTACCGCCATCACCGGCACTTGCAACCTTAAGAGTCTTATTTTCGATTGCGGAACCGCTAAGCTTATTGGTTCCATCCGACATAATGGCATAATCGGTTACAGCGGTTTTGTTTTCATCATCAAAGTTGTAAACCGTGTCTGCGAGCAGACCTAAATCTTCCGCTGTGTAAGATTCAGCGGATGCTAAGGCTGACATTGGGCTTACAAAAATTGATGATAAAACCATCAAAAGCGCCAAAACAGCCGCTAAGGATTGCCTGGGGAATTTTGCTTTTTTTAGCATAGATATAACACTCCTTAAAAATTTTTTTACATATATAATTATACGACTAAGAAAAATCTTTTTAAATTTTAATTTTGTGCAATTTAGGCAGAAAATGTTGCCATTGTTATACTTTTTGCATAAAAAAAGCAGGTGAGCGTTTCTCACCTGCTAAATTTACTATTATTTATCCTTTGGAATTTTAAGCGTGAATTTTGAGCCTTTATCAACAACACTTCTTATGATTATACCATATTCATCACCAAAGATAATTTTGCATCTTTGGTTAATGTTGCGCAGACCCACATTTCTATTGCTATAATTTTGACTCTTGATATTAGAACGCAGCTTATTGAGATTATATGCGGAAATGCCTGTTCCATTATCCTCAACACAAATTTCTATATTATCACCCTTTTCCCTAATAGTAATACTTATTACATTTTCTGATGAGCTATCGGGGAAAGCGTGGGTAACCGCATTTTCGATAAGCGGTTGTATGCAAAGGCGAGGAATTGTGCAATCAAGGCACTTTTCATCCACCTGCCATATTATACTAAACTTGTTATCGGAGCGGATATCAACTATTTCGATATAGCGTTTTGTTATATCTATTTCCTCGGCAATCGTGCAGAACATACGAGTGATATCCATACTAAGTCCCATAATATATGCCATATGGCGCGTTGCCTTTGAAATTTCATTATTTTTACCTAAATCCCTGAATGCCAGCCAGTTTATCGCATCTAAAGAATTATGCAAGAAGTGGGGGCATATTTGTGCCTGAAGTGCGGCTGTGTTCCACATTTTCAAATCCTTAAGCGCCTTGGTGGCGGTTTCATCCAGAACTAAGTTGCTTTGATACATCTGGTCAAATTTTTTGCTTATATATTCAACCTCGTTAACATTCTTCGAAATGGTTATTTCCTGATATTGACCTATTTGCTTCAAAATATTTTTAATAGGCTGATAGAAGAATTGCAACAAAACAAATGCAACGATTATCGTTACCAATAGAATTATAACCGAAATGAGCGCCGTTAAGCCGATGCTTGAATTATAATATGTTGCATAGTGATTCCTGTTCGTGACCGCAACAACATACATATCAATATTTTCTACCTTCTTAACGGTTAATAAATATGTATCCTTCCCTGCCTTGAATTCCTTCTGGTTCTCCGAAAAGTCTAAATTCTTAAGGCTATAAAGTGAAGGAAGGCTCATTCCGATTTCACTCATATCATAAGCCGCAATGATATTTCCGTTTTTATCAAGCAAGTATTCCTTTTTATCATTAGTGTAAGAAAGATTTTCTTGCCCTAAGGTTATTGAATTAACAGATATCGAAACATCATTTTTCGCGTGGCTTGTATCACCTTTAGAAAAATCAAAGAAAATCGTGCTATAAACATCCCTTTGAGGAACAACACAAATATCGGCGTTTTTGAGCTTTCCCACCTTATGATTTTCTAAATCAATATCGGGGAAGTCACCGTTTATTGTGAATTCCTGACCTTTTGGGGTTTTAATGCTTATATTATTGATTTGGTCAAACAAAGAGAGATAAGACTTCATCTGATTTGTCACGATAAGATAGCTTGCATAATCCGTATCGGGCAAGAACAGACTTTCAATATAAGTTTCCATTGTTGAAAGATAACTGCTCATTTCAGCCACTTCATCCAAGGAATCCGATATATTGATGGCGGTTTTTTCAATTTCTGCGCTTTCTAAGCTGCGGATGCTTTCGTTTGTTTTTCTGGTATTAGTGGCAATAAAGAACAAAAGCGTTATCGTAACAACCAAGAGAAAAAGCAAAAAAACCACAACGATGGACCTGCGGAAAAATTTACCTGTGTTTTCTTTCCACGGTAGAACCATTATTTATTCCTCTCCCGTTCGTGCATATTTTAGCGGCGTTACACCGGTTGCCTTCTTAAAGACCTGACCGAAATAACCCTTATCGCTATAACCTACCTTTTGCGCAACCTCTTCAAGTGTATACTTCTTTGTTTTAAGCAGCTTTTTAGCATTTTCAATTCTAATATTGAAAATGTATTCAGATGGATTTTGCCCCATCCTGCGCTTGAATTCACGGCTCAAATATGAGCGGTTGAACTTCAGCTTATCAACAATATAGTTAAAGTTTAAATCCTTATTATCAAAGTTCTCGTTTATATAACGAATTACCTTATTAACAGCATAATCCATATTTGAAACTGTGCTGAACTCTCTGTTGAGGTCCTCCGAAAATGTTATCATATCCGAAAGCTGCGATATTGAGCCAACTCTCTCATTAAAATCATCGGAAGAGAAAAAGTATCTATCGTTAAGTTCTTGCAATATTCTCTCAAAGAATTTTCGAATATTTTCAAGTGAAGTTGTTGCATATAAAATGCGCAAAAATTCGGAAATTCCGCCTATATTAAAGCGTTGCATATATCCGATATACATATTAGAAAGCTCTTCCCAATCGAAAAGTGAGTTTGCTCTCAGCTTTTCCATATATTCAATATCGTATGTGAACTCTATACCGTATGCCGCGCGCATAAGATTTTCGCATTCTTTGATATGCTCATTCACAAACTGCTTTCTTTCCTGCTCGGTGGGGGCATAATTCAAAAAGAGCAAGCGAACATTTTGTGGCGATTCGGAAATGCAAAAACAGTTTATTTTCTCATTGTTTATTTCGCAAATATCGGTCCATATATTGCTAAAGGCATGTCCGTTATCGTTCTTCGTGGGCTGGGGTTTAATATCAACCACCGCACAGTCATTATAAGAAAAAATTTCTTTGTTCTTATCTGCAAGCTCCACAATTTTACTAAAAGGCACCGCTCCCATCATATAAAGGGAAATATATCGTTTTACCAATTCTCTTTTGCTGAGTGTTGCGGCCGTGTCATCCATAATCTTATTAAACTGTTCTTCAAGCTCTGCTTTTATTTCACTAACCGATTTTAGCAAATCATCAAAATCTATAGGTTTAACTATGAAGGAATTTACCCCGTATTTTATTGCCTTTTGCGCATATTCAAATTCAGAGTAACCGGTAATCAGAATAACCTTTGTCTTTAAATTATTTTCTTTTATGTATTTTGCTATTTCGAGGCCGGTCACTAATGGCATACGAATATCCGAAATAACTATTTCAACCTCAGTTTTTGCAAGAACATCCAAAACCTGCTGACCGTTTTCACAAAGGGCAACACACTGAATATCATCAAATTCTTCCGTTAATAGTTTTTCAAGATTTTCTCTTATTACAGCCTCATCATCGGCTATAACAACCTTATAGCTATACATAAAATCACCACCGCTCCCAATTAAATTATAATATTCTCAAAAGATAAAATCAACATAAAAAATTTCCCTGTTTTCACTTATATAAATTCGAAAGAAAAGCCGCTCCTATTATTCCTGCATCGTTTCCAAGCTGTGCTGTTCTTATTTTTGTTTGGCACTCACTTTGCAGTTCATCATACTGCGCCTTTATATATTTTTTCACAGGAGCCACGAGGGTCTCACCCTCCTTTGAAATGCCTCCGCCGATACAAACCATATCGGGCGAAAAAATATCAATAAGGCTTGATACACCCACCGAAATATATTCGATATATTTTGAAACAACCCCTCCGGCAGTTGTATCTCCCATTCTCATAGCATCAAATGCGGTTTTACCTGTCACTGCAAATAGGTCTTTTTGACATATCTCCCACATAACACTTTCGGGATGCTCAGCCATTGCTTTTCGTGTTTGTTTTATGAGCGCGCTCGCTGAAGCATAGGTCTCCCAGCAACCGTTTTTTCCGCAAACACATTTTTCACCATTAAAGTTTATAATAATATGTCCAATCTCTGCAAAGGGAACAAATCGTCCGCTCACTATAACTCCGCCGCCAACACCGGTTCCGAGCGTTACCATTATAAAGCTATTTGTTTCTTTACCCGCGCCTGCTATATATTCGCCATAAGCTGCGCAATTCCCATCATTTTCCAAATAGCAATCAAAACTTAAGCGCTCTTTTAACATATTAAGCAAGGGAACGTTGTGAAATTTTAGATTGCCTGCCGATACAACCATTCCGGCTTTAGAATCAATGTGTCCGGGAGAGCCAATACCTATACTCGAAATCTCATCGAGCTCTATTCGTGCATCTTTCGCTGCTTCCCTAACTGCCAACTCCATATCGCTGACAATTTCCTCTGCCCGTCTCGGTGCGTTTGTTTTTTTGTTCGACCTACCAATTATTTTATAGCTTTTATTAACAACACCAACTGCAATATTGGTGCCACCTAAATCTATACCCACATTATATTTCATACTCGCGCGCCACCTTAAAATTAACCATATATATTTATGATAAAAAATATTTTGGAAAAAATATAGATTATTTTTGTGACATTTTTTAAGTTTTTGTTATTTTAGGATGACACGAATAATCCGAACCTGATTTTAAAGGGCGGATTTCCCCCTTTGCATTGTTAAAATACTCGTTAATCCGGCAGAATTAACGAGTATTTGGGTCATATTCAATCTTTCTTTTTATGTAATTTTTATCAAAATTAGACATTATTTGCCTTTAATAATTTTTCACTCGTTTTACAAAATATTATTGCAAGCGCAAAAAACACAAGTAAGGAGTGAAAAATAATGGCTAAAAACGTAGTTCCTGAGGCTAAGGATGCTCTTAACCGTTTTAAGATGGAGGCTGCTAACGAAGTTGGTGTTAACTTAAAGCAGGGTTACAATAGTGACCTCACATCTAAGCAGGCTGGTAGCATTGGCGGTCAGATGGTTAATAACATTTGTCCCGTACGACAAACGAATTTCACTCGCAACTACCGCTGGGTAAACGGCCACGAAAAGCAGTTTACATATAGCTTTAGAGTGATTGTATAGGCATTATTAAAGGCACGAACTTTTTAAGTTCGTGCCCTTTTTTGTTTCTAATCTTTTTTGGTTAGAACCTTATTTTATCCTTCGCCAGCAATGATATAATAATCTCCGCACAGTTCGTACTGAAGTCCCGTTCTCTCGTCGGTAATAAATTTTGGTAATTGTTTCATAAAAAACCTCCTTGTATTTGGTACTACCATTTTACAAGGAGGATTTAATTTAGTCCAATATGCGGATTTCCACTAGAACAACATCATTAAATATAGGCCAAACTAAATTTCCGCGTTCAATCAAACCTCAACCTATTATGAAACTTTTCGTTTGGGATATCCTCGCAACTTACCATTAAATTCGCCAAAACTAGATATCAATCCTTCATCTTTAAAATAATTAAGAATTATTAAGTTATATTCTAAATGATCAAAGGAGGGACTTTTACCGTATTGGCACAAATTTTTGTATCTAAGGTCGCTTAATGAATCCAATAAGGTTTTCAATGTTTTGCTATCACAAACACTTTCAGAAATAAACATTGAATAAAGTTGAGCCGGTAAGCATTTTTGAGCTGTAACGATGGAGATTATTCTGCTAGAATTTTGTTTCGCATAATCCAAAACAATTTGTTTTGTTTTTGGTCCTAAAGATTGATACCTTTTCAATATCCATGGCAAATCTTCAACATTAAAATGATTTTTAATAATTTCACTACAAACTTCATCAGAATATTTTTTGTTTTCAAGTGAAATATTACCATCGTATATACTCAATAAAATTTTTGATTGTTCATCATCGATTCGAATATCAGACAAAAGATTCAAAATTTCATTGGCTTCAAACGCGATTTCTTTTTCTTTTATAAGCTTAAAAGCACTTTTCGAATTACCTAAGAACAGAAAATCATGAGTATTGCTAGCATAATTTTGTTTAATAAAATTATAATTTTCTTTTGTTTTAGATATACAATTAAGTTCTAGCAAACTACTTATTTGCCAACTCTCAAGCGCTTTATATGTAAATGTACCGAATGTAAAAGCAATTTGTTTCAAAATTCTTCTATAATCTTTATGATCTAAAAATCTTGAATAAACAAATTTTTTGAGAAATTCACTTGCATTTTCCTTGCCAATAATTTCTCTTAATTTCTTCAAAGAGAGCACACTAGGATTTTTAGCCAATACCATACATTCAAGAAGTTCTTTAGAAATGTTTTCGGTTGCTATTTCTATCTCGCAAAAATATATTAAATAATTTCGCCAAGTCGGTTGAAAAGCTTTGATTTTGAGAAATTCAGGCCATAAAGCATGCTCAGATATGGTTGAAAGATTTGCGATTTTCACTGAACTCTTTTCCATATAAGCTATCTTTTTCTCTTTGGATAACTTTTCGTCATTTAATATACTTATAATAACATTGGGCTCATCGCTAAATTTACGTCTAGAATAACTCAAAACAAATTCAACAAAGGTCTCAGAATTACTTAAAAGATATCTACATATAGGTTTTTCAGCATTCTTATAAACATAAGAACAAAATCTTGCAATATCTTTATCAATGTTGAATTTAGTATATGTCGATATGATCTCAAGTACATTTCCAGCATTTATTTTATACATATCGTTCTTATAAATATAGTCCAACACTTCTTTTGTCTTTTCTTTGCAAACAATGTTGGTAAATATAACGTCTAGAGAATTTAATACATTACAGTATTTAGAAATGTTAGTGGTATCGGACACAATATAACTTGAATCATTAGAAAGTTTTTTTGACAACCACATATCATCGTTGATATCTTGAAGAGCTTTTATGGGACAAGAATCGATAATTGCAAACAACATTTTTCTAAAATCCGTCTCATTGATACGTTTTTCACCATACCAAATATGCAACCATTTGGGTCTGTGAGAAACAATGCTATTAAGGATGTCCGGATGTTCTAGATGCATCTTAATAAACTCGATTATAAAGTCAAAGCACTCACTTCCTTGGGCATCTATTGTGTTGAACCAAATTTTTATAATATTGTCTTTTTGGGTTTTAAGGACATATTCTAATAGATCAAAATTATGTATGTTATTTAGCATGAAAGCCGCCGGGTTTATATGTTCCACAACTTTTTGGGGATTATCCAATTTGTAAGTGTATGGGTTTTGTTTGCCTTCGTTTACTGATAAAATAAAACCTCTGTCAACCGGCGTCAATTCATCGGAATAAATATAACTTGAATACAAACTGTAATCCTCGTTTAATAAACCATTTGTTATTAAATACTTAATGACAGGAAAATTTCTATCTAAAGTTATGTGGTGGAATGCATTTTTTTCATCTTTATATTTTTTGTTAATATTCTCCCAAAATTCATCAGAACCAGTATCATTAATTAATGTTTTCAGCCTTTTAGTAGAGATAATATTAATTTCTTTGGTGTATGAATCAATTTTATCAGATATGGTTTTCAAATTTCCGTCAGAATATAACTCTATATTCTTGCGTTTAGAACTATATTCTGGATTCTCCTCCATTTTTTTAACCAAATCTTTTACGTTAACTGGCTGCCAAGAACCATTTTTAAGAACTGATACAGCGTTTTCGGAATTAATAATTTTCTTTATTAAATCCACTCTTGATATATCGGATGGAATTGTCTCATTTGCTATTCGGACCTCTCCGTTTGCGAGTTTGAAATATACTGCATTTAATTCGTCTAGATCACGTAACCTTTGTTCCTCAAAAGCCGTTATCCCATCAGTAAGTTCTTCCCTTTTTTTATCATAATCTGATGTCAAAAGATTACACAAATCTTTTTTGCTGTTTAAAACATCATAAACATAACCGCAGCCAGACTGCAACGCATGAAAATCTTCGGGAAATAAATTCTTATACACAATTACAGCCAGCTGATAATTGGAGTTGTAATTAGTATTTCGTTCGGGATTAATTACTTTTCTATATATTTGGTATTCATTTACTATGTTGTATAACAATCTCATATCGTTAATGTAATATGCCAAATCATATAAAAAATGCTTGTCCAACCCACCTAAGCAATTAGCTTCTTCTAATAATTTGCAGAATTTATCAGAAGAATTGGTGATATCAACCACAGGAACTATAGGAACAATGAAGTCAAAAAATTTACTACGCTCAACACTATTAAAAATATCATCTCTGATTAGATATAAAAAGCGTATGGTTTTATCTGTGTTCTTGTTGTTGATTAGATAGTTAATTTCGCGTAATTTTTCAAAGATTAATATTGAGTCATATCTATCTAAATCTTCGAAAACAATAACGTCAGCTGAACTGTTTTGAAAAAGATAAATTACTTCATTAAGATACTTATCAAAAGATGATTCAGTTGATGCGTCGAACACTTCTATATCAACAACACTTTTAATGCCTAACTTTTTGAGTTTCTTAAAGACGTAACTTTTTGAGACAAAAGAATATATCGATATTGCAAGGACCACAATACAACCGATGAAAACAAAAAGTTGAAAAAAGTCAGATGTAGTAAACCTAAGGAAGTTATAATTATTTGAAGCAATCCAAGCGTTCCATTTAGAATACAAAGTTATATAAAATGCCGAAAGAATTATAAATAATATAGCGACTGAATACAATAACTTTTGATACCATGGTAAAGTTCGCTTTATATTGAAATTTGTGTCTTTAATATTGTCCGCTTTGATTTGGTGAATTAATTGATTTAATATTTTACCTTCTAATAGGTTGGAAATTGAATTATCGTCATAATTGACTTTGTTGATGCCATTGCCAGTTTTTGAATTTTCGGGCTTTTCCCCAAAGGCCTCTAATCGATTAGTGAAATGTGCCAATGAAACATGTATAAATTTATGTTCAGGATGCTGTTTTTCGTAAGTGTTAATTATACTGCTTTTACCAGAACCATACGCACCTAAAATAGCAACATTTTTAATCACATTTTTTGAAGTGAAAATATAATCTAAAGCTTCTCGATAGTTTGATATATCTGCATCTTCTTTTGGCATTAAAGAGTTAAACGAAGAATCGTCATTGTTATCAGTCAATTTATTAACTAATAATTGGCAAAATTTCAATATATACTCTTTCAAAAAAACAATCAACTTTGTACATTTCTTCAAAGGTGTTACCCCCCTCAAAACAATTAATTTTTTCATAATTATACCACCTTTTTCGACAATGTTCAACAAATCAGATCAACAATTATGTTTGTATATACATATTCTTTTGTATATACGTTTTAAAGTCTTTGTTTTTATAACACCAATGTGCCGATTTGATACGGTAGAAATATATGTGTGATTGTCGGTTGTTTTAAGTTTAGTTTCTCGAATCCGTTAAGAACAACCGCACCAAAAATCCAAATTCGACTATTTGTCGGGTTTGGATTTTTCTTTTTATAAACGTTTCTCACATTCTCCAATCATTTTTTCTGTTTCTAAAATGATTCAAAAGTATTAACAGACAATAATATGAAATATTTCATATTTTGACTACCATAATTACCTTAAGGCTGATTCAGAACGAATCAGCTTTATTTTTTGCACTCTACCACATTTATTTTTATAAACGAATATCCAATTTTTTATTATTTTTCAATAAACGTCTCTCGGGTTGTTAAAAGTTATGATTTTGTGTTGACTTTTGGGTTGTTATGTGTTATGATTTTTACAGAATCCTTCATGAGGTGATACAGATGTACATATCGAGATTAAAAATTCAAGAAGCAATGTGTTCGCGTGGAATAAAAACATTTACCGAATTAGCAGACAAAGTTGGTATAACTAAAAATCAATTGTCATTGATGATCTCTGACAATTATAATCCATTCAAATCAAAAGTTATGGATCTCTGCGAGGCACTTGATGTTATGCCAGATGACATCATAAACACTTCAACGCTAAATGATCCCATCCCTTTTCATGAAGAAATCACACCTGAGGATGTTACCGCTATTGAACTTTTTGCCGGAGCAGGTGGATTAGCTCTAGGTCTTGAGCAAGCAGGAATTAAAACACTCAAACACGTTGAATTCGATAAAGCCTGTTGTGAGACATTACGAACTAACAGACCGTATTGGAATGTTACCTGTGAAGATATTCATAATGTAGACTTCACTGAATTTAGAGGAAAAATTGATATTGTTACCGGTGGCTTCCCATGTCAAGCATTTAGCTACGCAGGTAAAAAAATGGGATTTGATGATACTCGTGGAACGCTTTTTCATGAGTTTGCGAGATGCGTTCAGGAAGTCCAACCAAAAATGTTTTTGGCTGAAAATGTTAGGGGACTTGCAAGTCACGATAACGGACGTACATTGGAAACAATTATTTCTGTTTTTGAAAGCTTGGGATATACAATTGATAATCGAAAGAAAATTTTAAATGCTTGTTACTATGGCGTTGGACAAAAACGAGAAAGAATTGTAATCATCGGCATCCGTAATGACTTAGTTAATGATATAAATTTTGAATATCCAACACCCGATAAAGAATGGACCACTTTACGCACAGCTCTAAAAAATTGCCCGCCATCCATAGGTGAAGAATATAGTGCCAAGAAAAAAGCTGTTTTTAAACTTGTCCCTCCAGGTGGTTGTTGGGTAGATCTCCCTGATGATGTTGCTAAAGCATATATGGGAAAATCCTATTATAGTGGTGGTGGTCGTCGCGGCATGGCGCGACGTATTTCCTGGGATGAACCATGCTTAACTCTTACATGCAGCCCCTCACAAAAACAAACTGATCGATGTCATCCTGAAGAGGTTAGACCCTTTACAGTGCGTGAATATGCTAGAATTCAATCGTTCCCCGATGACTGGCAATTTGCTGGAGGTATTGCAGATCAATATAAACAAATTGGAAATGCTGTTCCCGTCGAATTATCACGTAGAATAGGCATTCAACTCAAAATTTCAATACAGGAACACAAAAAAAGGAACGTTTAAAACGCTCCTTTATGGTTACTCCTCTTCGGCAGTTTCTTGAATGTTTTCTGCTAGTTTCCGAACCGTTTCATCCACCATTTCCACTGCATTAATATCATCGGCAACTTCAGCAAATGCATTAATCAAATCTTCATAAAAATGGTTATCTCCGGTTAATCGTGTCCAAAATTCATCGCCAATTAAAACAGGGTAATCTTCATCAATTGCTTTATAAAATGAACTCAAATCTTCACGTGTTCCATAGCAAACACCTACAACACAATCCATAGATGCGATTGCTGTTCCGTTTGTTCTTGCAAGGTGAATCGCACCTCTAAAGTGATCTTTGATAGTTTTTATATCGTCTTTATTAATTGTATTAGGTCCTGCTTTTAATTGGCAATATTTTCGTCTACCATCTACAGCATCAATAAATTCAATATCCATTCCTGCAGTTGTAGATGGATAAGATTGACGGAGCTCATTAGAAAACCTTTGAACAAAATTTCCAAACCCTGTTGTCATTGATGTACCGAAAGCTCTTGGATATAATAATGCTTTTGCTCGATTTTCTGGGGTGTCTTCACCAAACGCAAATTTTGTAAGATACTTCAATAAAAAAGGATTAACAATGAAATTTTTTAGTTTATCTAAATTTTGCGTATTCTTATAATGATTAGCAGCAAAAGAATCACGAAATAGACTTTTTGCCGTATTTAATAATGCGGCCTTTTCAACCTCGGTCAACTTGAAACAACCCCTTCGTTTTAAGTAATTATAATCTTTTGTTTAATTATAACATAAATAAGTTTCCAACACAATACTTATATTTATCAATCACCGCGTCTACTTATATAGGCGCGGTGATTTCTTTTTTAGGGGACTTGACTTTTTGAAAATTCAAAACAATAGTAATTTCCATAGTAATCAAAGGATATGTACTGTTTTTGACTGCGAAAACCCAGTATTTATGTGGGTTTCCGCTTGATTATTGTAACGCTACTCCGACCAGTCGAGTGCCTCGACACGCATTTTCGCGTAGTTGAGGCTCTTCTTTTTTATAAACTCCACCTAGCGTTTAAGGTTGGTTATGAACACTCGCATCATACCCGAATTGAATCCTTATGGGTTTGGTTCGGTTTTTTGTTATTTACAGTATATTTCTATTGCTTTTGAGACAAATTCGGCGGTGCCTGGAGTGTGTTTATCAATGTTGTTTTTAAATCGCTCATCGGCGACATACATTTGTCCAAGACCAGCAAGGATTTCGTTGGTGCAAGTATAATAACTATCGGTAATATATGTTTGCAGTTCAATCACTAGTGCTTGTGCCTCAACAGAATTGGCGGTGTGTCCGTCTTTCTTACACTCGGCAAATTTTGCAAAGACTGACATTAAACCATCATTTACCCCTTGCCATTTGTCTTTAGTGTAATCAGCAGTCTTTTGTTCGTACTCTTTATAGGCGTCTGTATTACCGAAGCGCCCTTGCACTTCCTTATCATAATTTTGCATAGTTACTACTCCTTTACGACCTCATACGGCCAGTCGATTATTCCGCCGAATTCTTTTACATTAGTGTAGCCTAAATTTACGAGTTCTTCTGACGCAATTTTGCTTCGTCTACCGCTTCGGCAATAAACGAGAATTAGCGCATCTTTGTCGGGCAATTCCTTTTCCGCTCTTTCGGCTATTTCATATTCGGGAATTAAGATTGAATCTTCAATATGCCCCTGTGAATATTCTTCTTGTGTGCGGGCATCTATGATGATATAATCTTGTTGCATTTCCATAATCGTTTTTGCTTCCTTTGCTGTAATCTGCTCATAGGTTGCATTATTGTCGCCATCCCGACAGGCTGTTAAACCGAACAATGAAAGTGATATTAAAAGCATTATAATAAGTCTCCTCAATTTTTTCATAGTATTTGCACCTCGTTAAATAGTATAACATTTTCACCCGTATTTCTCAATCCCTTATTCTTTGTTTACTGCACATTAACGTTTATATATGTAACAATATAAAAACTCCCCGAAGTGATGCATAAGCATCGTTTTCGGGGGATTTTTTTGTTTGAATAATTTTATTTTACTAAAGCCGCTTTGATTTCCTCTTTATTTAAGTACATTGCGTGGTCGGCATTGGCGAAAACATCTTCGTAAATTCTATCAACCTCAGGATTGAAGGTTGCAACTCCGCGAGCCATTGAAACTGAAATTGTATTTTCACATACCGTTATATAATCTTCCGAGCAAGCCTCATCGAGTTTTACGAGTAATTCGTGATAATTTTTATAATCTTCATCCTTTAATATTACTGCAAACTCATCGCCGCCGATACGGAATACCGAACTCATTTTAAATATCTCGGTAAGGATTTTTGCTGTATGTATGATAAGTTCATTGCCGACATCATGTCCAAACTTATCGTTAGTTTGTTTAAGATTGTTTATATCGGCAACAACAACACCAAAACGAGGATTGCTACAGTTTATTTGATTATTTAACTCTGCGATTGCTTCAGCATACGCAGTACTGTTTTTAATACCTGTCAAAGAATCTCTATATGCCAAGGCATTAATATATGTTGTATATTCCTGAATTTTTTCATAAGTGTTTTTCAGCACTCTTGATAAAGTGCCGATTTCATCCTTATAATTAACAGGAATTTCGGATAACTGTGCCTCGCTCATTCCTGAAGATAATTTTTCGGCAACTATTGTAAGTTGTTTTAGCGGTCTTACTATTCTATGAGTAACTACAATAGTATAAAGAATTGATAAGAAAAGCACCACAATAAACGCGCTAACTATTTTGCTAAGCATAGGGTGAATATCTTTTTGTATATCCTTATAATCAGCACGAAGTTCAATATACATACCGTTCTGTAACGATGCGGTTGCCTTTGTATGTGGATTTATACTATCTACATATTCTGTGGTGTTATAGCATGTTTTTCCATCAGCGGCAAGCAGTAGCGCATAGCCACTTTCATACACAGAAATTTTTTCAATTTGTTCTATGAGATACCCGAAATCCATATCGAATCCGATTACACCCAAAAGTTCAGAATTAATATACATAGGAATTGTATATGATATTAGCGGAGAATCGTGGCCGGGGAAATAATACGGCGGCAACCATACGCCCTCGCCCTTTTCTATCGCAGTATAGTACCAACCCACATTCTTAGTATCATTTTTAGGATATTTAGAAAGGTCGGTAACCGGCATTTCCTTAACCGTTGAATTTTCAGTTAAGAGATTATAATACCCCGTTGTGCTATTTGTATATTCAGGATTCAACCGGAAGAAGTACCCCTTAGCGCCGTTGGTATTAAACGCAATTTCTGAAAACATTTTCTTTGTTTTTTCAAGATATTTCGATAAAAACTCGGGGTCAGAAAGCTGATTTAAATCAGATATTTCAGCTGTTGCATAATGCTTCATAATTTTTGCCGACTTTTTAATATCACCCAACGAATCGTTAATATATGCCGCTTCTTTAAGGGTAACATTATTCAAAATTCTATCCGCGTCCTTATGCATTATTTCATGGGTCATATTCACGGCGATTATAGATACGATTGCAGTTATAACAAGTAATCCCGAAATGACCACAAATAAAATTTTACTTTGAATTGATTTCATTTTAAAACTTTCTCCTTTTAAGCCCCTGTTATATTAGTAATTATTCGATGATATCCCTCTATAACAATCATTCCATCTGAATAGCAACATCCTGCGAATAGGCATCCTTATAACTGCGGTTACTTGTAAGTGCATCATAAGAATCGGCAAGGGCCACTACCTGAGCCGAAAGAGGAATTTCCTCGCCCTTAAGTCCGTCTGGATAACCTGTTCCGTCATATCTTTCATGATGATAACGCGCAATCTCAATAGCATACTTCTTTATTTCAGGCGCTATTTGACCGGATTCGCAGTTCTCTATAATTTCCGCACCGAAAATCGAATGTTTTTTTATAATATCATATTCTATCGGAGAAAGTTTTCCCGGGAAATCAAGAATGCTTTTAGGAATTTTTGATTTTCCGATATCGTGCAAAGAAGATGCCACTGAAATATTATTTATTTCATCATCAGTAAGCGAATATCTGCCAGTTTCTTTGAGCTCATTTAAAATTAATTCAGTAAGCATACGAACATGGAAAATATGAAAACCGCTCTCACCATTTAGTTCTTCGGGGATAAAATTTTCATGGAGGTTTACAAGTTGTAAAGTATTTACATCTTCTTTTAAATCAAGCACTAGAACACTGTTCTCATTTTGCACAAAACTCACTCCTTTCCTAAAAGGGAATATATTAATCTATTATAATAGTACATAACTATATGCCTCATTTGTCAACGAGATGAAAAACATATATCCGTTTGAAATAAATCATACATTATCTTTTCTTTTCGAAAGGTTAACCTACAACAATAAACACACACCCTACAAGGCGAAATGCCCTGTAGGGTGTGTGTTGTTTTTCTTTGTTTAATTTTAGAACAATCCTACTGCTTTTGCAAGAAGAATAGTTAGCAATACGGGAGCAACAAATTTTATAATTACAGAATAAAGCGCTTTCTTCTTGAATTTTACACCGCCAAGTTCCATCTCTTCAATTACATACTTGGGTTTAACAATCCAACCGATAAGTACGCAGGTAAGAATTGCGATAATTGGCATAAGCAGATAATTGCTTATATAGTCCATTACATCGAGAAGTTGTGCCGAGCTACCCTCCGCAGTAGTAGGAAGAACTGCTTTGAAGAATAGAACATTATATCCCATACAAATAATAATTGCTAAAACCGCAAAAATCGCAAAGATAATAATTGCCGTTTTCTTTCTGGAAGATTTGAACCAATCCATACAGCTTGCAACAAGTGTTTCCATGATAGAAACGCTCGATGTAAGTGCCGCAAAGATAACCATAACAAAGAACACTATTCCCACGTACCTACCGATAACACCCATACTATCGAAAATCTTCGGCAATGAAACGAACATAAGACCTGCACCTGAATTCATGCCATCAAGACCTGTGAAAACATAAACGGTGGGAACAACCATAAGACCCGCAAGAATTGCAACACCTGTATCAAAAAGCTCTATTCTGAAAACACTTTTTGAAAGGTCACAGTCTTTCTTAACGTAAGAGCCATAGGTAATCATAATACCCATAGCAACGCTAAGTGAATAGAAGAGTTGACAGGTAGCATCAAGTACTATTTGAAAGAATTTAGAAACGGTAATGCCATCGAAATTAGGAATAAAGTATATTGCCATACCCTGAAGACCTGTTCTGGTAACACCATTTTCATCGGTATAACTTCTTGTAATAGCAAAAATTGCTATTGCAATAATAAGAATAAGCAGTCCTGGCATAATAAACTTTGAAAACTTTTCAATTCCCTTTTCAACTCCAAGATAGACAATAAGTGCTGTTAAAGCAAGAAAGATAAGCATAAATACTATTGGCGAAACGGGCGAAGTAATAAAGTTATCGAAGTAATCTTTTTGAGCAAGTGCCGAGCCATCAGTAACTATGTATGAAAACATATACTTAGTTATCCAACCGCCAACAACCGAGTAATAAGTAAGAATTATAGCCGGCACAAGAAAACTAAGCCAACCTAAAAATTTCCATTTCTTGCTTATTTCACCATAAGCCTCGATTGCACTTTTACCTGTTTTTCTACCGATAGCAATATCGGTTGTGAGAAGCGCAAAGCCAAAGGTGAAGGCAAGAACTAAATAAACTAAAATAAAAAGTCCGCCGCCGTTTTGCGCCGCAAGATATGGGAAACGCCATATATTGCCAAGACCTACCGCACTACCTGCCGCCGCAAGAATAAACCCGAGCGACCCTGTAAAACTTGATTTTTTAACCTGTGTTTTATTTTCCATTTTTTCTCTCCATTTTTTTCATTAAATAGATTATACATAATTTGCTTATTTAAGTCAATAAATTAACAAATATTAAATTGTATTCTTTCTGTACTCTTTAGGCGTTTGACCAGTATATTTCTTAAACAGCTTTGAGAAATAGTGAACATCCATAATTCCGCAGTGTGATGCAACGGTTTGAATTTGCAGTTTTGTGCTTACAAGTAGTTTTTTTGCAAGGTCCATTCTCTTTTCGTTTATATATTCGGTTATGTTTTTTCCAACTTCTTTTTTAAAAAAGGCCGAAAGATAACCCGCACTTATATTTTGCACTTCGGCAAGAGTGCTTAAAGAAAGGTCGCTTGAAAGGTTTGCATCTATACAAATCATGGCTTTTTGAACGGGCGGAGAATAACTCTTAATTGAATGCTTTTGAACAAGTTTACAATATGAGCGGAACATCTCTTTCATTAGTGTATAACCCGAATCGGTTGTATGAATAAGCTCGATTTGAGCTGCAAAAGAGGATGAAATTTTATCGAGATAAATCGGATGCACACCGCCGTTTTCTGCCGCTTTCCTAAGAAGTGTGTTCATTATAATCGCATAGTTTTTTAGGTTTCTGATACTGTCTGAAAGGCGGCGTTCAAAGGATATTTTAGAAAATCCCGACAAAATTAAATCCGCCTTTTGCACCTGTCCGCGCGCAACGGCTTCCATAATCTCATTTTCATAGGAATAACGTCTTTCCATAAGGCGCATATTAAGTATTTGCTCAGCTCCATCCCCTGTTTCGTTATTTGAAAACAAAGCAGTAGCATCATTAAAATCGTTGCTTAAATCGATAAAATCAAATTTGATTTTATCGCCGAATATTTGCTCGGCAAAAGCATCTATCATTGAAAGTAAATATCCACCCTCGCTAATAACGGGTACTCCGTAATAAAGTTTTGAAAATGTACTTTGCTTTGATGGAGAAATTTTGTTTCTTTCGGCAATCTCTAAAAGTTCTTCATCCGAAAGTCGTGAAAAAAGGAACGGTCCGATGAAAAGCACTAAATCATTACTTTCGGGCAAAAGCATATAAATATAGTTAAGCTTGTAAACATCACACACACGGTAAATGCTGTTTTCCTCCAACTTACCGATAATGTTCTCAGGTGAAAACACATTGTTTTCATCCTGTGTTTTTTCAGAAAAATTAAAAGTTTTTGCATTTATATGACATTTATTAAGCGTAGACACAAGAAGCGAAAGTTCTTTCTCACAATTCACTTTTCCCACTCCTAAAAATTGTTAATTTACATAAAGGTCTTTAACATTATATTACACTTTTTTGCAAAATTCAACAGTGTTTTTCAACTAAATATTAAAAAAATACAAAATTGCATTAAAATTTTACTCACGATACATATTGAACATATTTTATAATAAATATGTTCTCGGCAAATAAAATAATAGGAGAATTAGAAATGAAAAAGGAAATCAAAAAAGATGCAAATGGCTATCGCAAATTTGGTATTCGTGATAGCATAGCCTACGCAGCTGGTGACTTGGGCTGTAATATGAGTTTTGCTCTTAAAGGCACAATGTCAATCTTCTGGACACAGTTTATGGGTATGGACCTTTGGTATGCATTATTGCTTATCATCGTTCAGGTTTGGGATGCGATTAACGACCCGCTTATCGGTTCTATAATTGATGCCGATAAACGCACATATAAGCGCAATAAGTTCCTTTCGTACATCTGGGCAGGTTCTATCGGTCTTATCGTTGGAGGCGCTTGTTGTTTCCTCCCCTTCCCCAATGCTCCAACATGGGCAAAATTCATAATCTTTATTGCAGGTTATGTTGTTTGGGATGCTTTTTATACCGTTGCTAACGTACCTTATGGTTCACTTCTTTCCTTAATTTCAAACGATGTTAAGGATAGAGCATCGCTTTCGGCTTGGCGTTCGGTAGGTTCGATATTCGGTAATATGTTACCTATGGTAATTCTTCCTTTCATAATTTATGATAAGGATAACAACCTTATCGGCGAGCGTGTTTTCATCGCCGCGCTTATAATGGG
>JAZUMI010000051.1:0-18282 GCA_045603505.1 Acutalibacteraceae bacterium | reverse complement strand
GGAACACAGAGGGACGGTTCTCCTGTGTTGACAAAATGCGTTTTCAATTAGAATCTATCATTTAACATATATATTTGAATTAGAATTAATCATTATTAAAGAACGGTTGGGTAAAACTCAACCGTTCTTTCTCTTACAAAGGCAAATTAATATTGCTTGTTTGTAGGGACAGGCGTCCTCGACTGTCCGGTTGTTTTCCACAAAAACCGGACGAACAATGTTCGCCCCTACAAATTTTGTTCCTTGCGGATTTTAAATTATAAAGATTATCGGCTCAATGTTGCAGTGCAATTTTTCCTTGCTTTTTTTAAAGTATAACAGGCTGAATTTGTTCACGATTAAGTGCCTTTTCAACCGTTATCGGTATAAGCGAAAAATCGCAAACGAGGGAGTTATTTTTGCCCAAAGGGTCATCCTGGCGGTATGGCACAAAATAAATATTATTCGTATTATGAAGCATACCTATATTTTTAGCCGAAGCGCCTAATGCATCATTTGTTGCAATGGCTAAAACAACAGGTTTATTATTGCGAAGATGTGCTTTAACTGCCATAGTAACCGCAGTATCGGTAACACCGAGAGCACATTTGGCAATGGTGTTTCCCGTGCAGGGTGCAACAACAACTAAATCAAGCAAATTTTTGGGGCCGATTGGCTCGGCGGAAACTATATCGTGGATAATTTCATTGCCCGTTATTTTTATAACCTCTTCTTTTAATGCTTCAGCACCGAAAAAGCGGGTATCGGTTTTATAAACAATGTCCGACATTATCGGTCTTACATTGTAGCCGAGTGCAACCAACTGTTTAAGCGCTTCAAGTGAATTTTTTATAGTGCAAAACGAACCACAAAAAGCGTATCCGATTGTTATTTTTTCCATAGTAAACCACCTAATCTTATAGATTTTCATGTAATATATCGATGAGGGTTTTGGCAAGAATATTTCCTGCTGTTATGGGTGCTGTTTTACCGGGAAGCCCCGGCGCCACTATTGCTTTCTTGCCTTCTTGTTCGGCGAGTCTTGGGTCAAAGCCACCCTTGCTTGAAAGGTCTATCAAAAGAGGAGCACTGCATTTTTTCATACCTGCTTCATCAATAACCGTAAAATCAAGCGTGTTAAAAATCACCGAGTATCTCCCGAGATGATGAGAAATATCCTTTGTGTGTATGAAGTTATAGTTAAGTGCCTCGGCAAGACCAAAATCCGCCTGTTTCCTTGCGGTTATGGTAACATTAGCGCCCATTTTATAGAGCCTATCGGCAAGTATTTTGCCAACCCTGCCAAAGCCGATTATTAAAACATCCGATTGCCAAAGGGTGAAATCGGTGTTCTCTATAGCAAGTGATATTGCCGCCTCGGCTGTGGGAACTGCGTTAAGTAGCGCAAAGCCATCGCTTTTACCGTAATCAATGCAGTTTTTATTTTGAAAATTATAATTGCAGGTGAGCAAAAGCTGCTTAGGAGATATTCGTTTTTCTATTTTTTCGAGGCATATTTCCTCCTGCGAAAACGGAGCAAAAACAGTTTTTTTATCCCTCGTTGTCGGGACGGGAAAGATAAGAGCATCGCTATCCTCAATTATGCCTTTTTCACCATTATAAAGTCCGAGCGTTTCAACAAAAAATCCGCTTTCTTTAAGCTTTACTGCCGCAATTCTCGACCGAACATCTCCACCGATAAATGTAACTTTTTTCATAAACAAAATCTCCAAACAAAAAAGATAAGCACCATATATTTCATATTATGGCGCTTACCTGAAATTAGTTACGTGAAGATTTAATTTTTTCTATTAGTGTGTTTTTTGTATTGAGTTCGGGATTTTTTATAACCTCTTTTAGCACAAAATGAAGGGTGCTTCCAATTTCCTCTCCCTTTATTCCGAGGGCGATCAGGTCGCTTCCCGAAATCGCTAAGTGTGATATGGAAAAAGGCTCTTTATTTTCGATGATTTCATTGGTGAATTTTACAAGAGTTTCGGTATCTATTCCCTTGCAAACATGAAGATAATCAAAATAAAGTTTAAGCTCATCTAAACTGCTTAAATTAAGCATTTCTTTAATATCTTTTTTATCCTTTGGAATTCCGTAATTTTTAAGCTTTTCAAAGGTAAAAATTTGGGCCTTTATTTTATTGCTGTATTTAAGATTTTCGGCTATTTTTGAAATATCCTTTTCATTGTCAAGAAAGGCGAAAAAACGAAGTGAAATTTGTTTTGGTAAATGCTTTAGTTTATCGGCATTTTGGCAACTGCTAATATTCAAAAATTCGAGTGCGCCGATGCTTATCAGCGGAACGATAACCTCGCAGTTTTCGCCGAGCAAAAGTTTAGTAAGTTCTACGTTTATTCGTTCGGTGCTAACCTTTGAAAGCAGATGTGCATTTTCCATTGCGGCGGAATAGGTTTTTTGCTCTATGCCAAAATCAAGGGTGCTCGCAAACCTGAAAAGTCGCATAATACGAAGCGCATCCTCTAAAAATCTCTCGTTTGCATCGCCGACAGCCCTTAAAACTTTGAGCTTTATATCTTCGGTGCCACCAAAAAGGTCAATAATGCCTTTTTGTTCGTTGTAGCACATAGCATTAATGGTAAAATCACGTCTTGAAAGGTCACTTTTCACATCACGAACAAATTCAACACTATTAGGATGGCGGTGGTCGGTATATTCGCTTTCGGCTCTAAAGGTAGTGATTTCTATCGGCTCGCCGTCCTCAATAACTGTGATAGTTCCGTGCTTAATTCCGGTTGGTATGCTTTTTTCGAAAATTGCTTGAATTTCTTCGGGTGTTGCGCTTGTGGTTATGTCATAATCGTGGGGAGGTATCTCCATAAGTAAATCACGAACGCAGCCGCCAACGATATAAGCTTCGTATCCGTTTTTGCGTATTTTCTTTAAAATATTCAGTATTTTTTGCGGAATTTCAAACATTTTTTCACCTCACTGAAAAAAAGGGGTTTATTTTTGTGTCAAAAGATAATATAATATAAATAATATGCGAAAATAATCTACTAATGAAAGTAGTTGAGATTTATGAAAACTTTAAGAGCAGAGGATAAACTAATTGAGGGTATAAAGCATATCCATATGATAGGAATTGGCGGTAGCGGAATGTGTCCGCTTGCCGAAATTCTTCATAGCAAGGGCTATATCCTATCCGGCTCTGATAATAATGAAAGTGACCCGCTTAAAAGGGTTAGAAAACTTGGTGCCACCGTTTTTATGGAGCATAATGCCGATAATATAAAGGGTGCCGAGCTTGTTGTTTATTCTGCCGCTATATCGGAGGATAACCCCGAAATTGTTGCCGCTAAAGAACAGGGGATACCAACTATGGAGCGTTCCCACCTTTTAGGTGCATTAACAAGGCGTTACGATAATGTTATCGGCGTTTGCGGAACACACGGAAAAACTAGTGTTACCTCTATGATAACACAAATTTTAATTTTAAACAAGATGGAGCCTAATGCAGTTATCGGCGGCAGACTTCCGCTTATCAATTCAAACGGTGTTACGGGGAACAGTCAAACCCTCGTTTGCGAGGCTTGTGAGTTTGTTGATACTTTCCTTCAAATGACCCCCGATATTGCAGTTCTTCTCAATATCGATAACGACCATCTCGATTATTTCAAAACTATGGAGAACCTAACTCTTTCTTTCCATAAGTTTTTAGCAATGACAAAATTATCTTTCGTAAACGGAGACGATGAGTTAGCACTCAAAGCCGCCAAGGGCATTGATGCCGAGGTTGTTACCTTTGGTTTTGGCAAAAATAATGATTACTATGCTGAAAATATCAAGAGCGGAAAATACGGCTTTTCGTTCGATGTTATGAAAAAGGGCGAAAAAATTATAAATATTGAAATGCATATCCCCGGTCACCACAATGTTCTTAACGGACTTGCGGCTTTTGCAGTTTGTGATAATATGGGAGTTTCGGCGGCTGGCATAAAGGATGCGCTCGAAAAGTTCACGGGTGCCGGCAGAAGATTCGAATTCCTCGGTGAGTATAACGGATTCACTTTAGCGGATGATTATGCCCACCACCCAACCGAAATAAATGCAACCTTAACCGCTGCAAAGCATCTTGATTATAATAGAGTTATTGCGGTTTTCCAACCCTTTACCTTTTCGAGAACTGCACTTTTAAAGGATGAATTTATCGAGGCGCTTTCGGTTGCCGATAAGGTTATTTTAACCCCAATTATGGGCTCTCGTGAAGTGAACACCTATGGTATTAAATCTGAGCATTTAGCCGAAAAATTAAAAGACGCTATAATCGTTGATGAATTTGAGAATATCGCCGATACCATAATAAAAGAAGCCGGAAACGGCGACCTAGTTATAACAATGGGCGGTGGCGATATTTATAAGGCCGCGCATATCGTTATGGAGAAACTGGGCTAATGACAATAAGAATATTCGAAACCGATTCTCATATAAAAGAATTTAGCGCAAAAGTTTTAGGATGCACCGAAGAAAACGGAATATATAAAATTTCGCTCGATAAAACCGCCTTTTTTCCTGAAGGTGGGGGACAACCGTCCGATACGGGTAAAATAGGCGATGCGGAAATTTCTGATGTTCAAATAGTAAACGATAAAATTATCCACTTTGCCGATAAGCCCTTAAAGGTGGGCGAGGAATATCTATGTACACTTGATTGGGATAAACGATTTCGCAGAATGCAAAACCATTCCGGTGAGCATATCCTTTCGGGGCTTATACATAAGCATTACGGTCTCGATAATGTCGGCTTTCATTTAGGCGAAGAAGAGGTTACAATGGATGTTAGCGGTATGCTAAACCGCGAGCAACTCGTATTTATTGAGCGTCTTGCCAATGAAGCAATTATTAAAAACGCAAAATTCAGCGTTAAGTTCCCGAAACCTGCTGAGCTTAAAAATCTTGAATATAGAAGCAAACTCGATTTAACCGAGAATGTGAGAATTGTTGATATTGAGGGGTATGATTCCTGTGCCTGTTGCGCGCCGCACGTGAAAACAGCGGGTGAAATTGGTATTATCAAAATTCTTGATTTCTATAAAATGCGCGATGGTATCCGCTTGGTTATAAAATGTGGATACGATGCCCTTACTGATTTCGAAGAAAGATATCAGAGCACAAGGGGTGTTTCTGATTTGCTTTCGGCAAAACAGGGAGAAATAGTTAATGCAGTAGAAAAAACGCTTGAAACTATTTCGACTCTGAAATTTGAAAACAGAGAACTTAGAAAGCGCTTTATAGAACTGAAAGCATTTTCACAGGATTATGAAAAAGAAATAACTGCAACCTTTGAAGAAAAGCTTGAAATGAAGGAAATTCAAGTTTTTGCCGATAAGCTTCATAAAAGGCTCGGCGGAATAAGAGCGGTATTTTCAGCTGTGGAAAACGGATATAACTTTGCTATTGTTGGCGAGGAAGACAAGCTAAATAACTTCTTTGCGCGTTTTAAAGAAAACAATAATGTCAGAGGCGGCGGCCGAAACGGAATGGTTTCGGGAAGTATCGCCGAACAAAAGGAAAAAATTGAAAAAATGTTTGAGGAGATAAAATGAACTGGTCTGAAATAACAGTGAGCGTTAACCTTGCTGACACCGAAACTGCTTCGGCAATCGCTAATATGACAGTGCCTTATGGAATATATATTGAGGATTATTCCGATTTAGAAGAGGGCGCTTGGGAAATTGCTCACATTGATATAATCGATGAAGAACTGATTAAAAAGGATAGAACAAAGTCAATAATTCATATCTATATATCGGAGTGCGATAACGCCGCCGAGGCACTTGAATTCTTGAAAGAAAGACTAAGAGCCGAAAAAATTGAATTCGAGACCGATTGTGTTGGCGTTAACGATGCCGATTGGAATGAGAATTGGAAGAAGTATTTTAAGGCAACCGAAATAGGTAAGCGCCTTGCTATCGTTCCAAGCTGGGAAAAGTATAATAACAAGGATAATAGAACTATCCTTCAAATCGACCCCGGCGCCGCTTTTGGCACAGGAACACACGCTACAACCTCACTTTGTCTTGAACTTTTGGAAGAATTATCGGGCGAGGGCAAAACAACTCTTGATATAGGTTGCGGAAGTGGTATCTTGGCAATAGCATCGGTATTGCTCGGTTGCGAAAAAGCCGATGGCGTTGATATTGATGCACAGTCGGTTAAAACTGCAAATGAGAATGCCGAAATTAATAATATGAGCGATAAAGCAAACTTTATAGTAGGCGATTTAGCCGATAAAATAACCGATAAATATGATATTGTTTGCGCTAATATCGTTGCTGATGTTGTTATGCGCCTCTTTGAAAATGCCGCAGACTATATGAATCCGGATGCATCTTTTATCATTTCGGGAATAATCGATATTAGAGCAAAAGAGGTAGAAACAAGTGCAGTAGCGCACGGCTTTAAAATAGTAAAGAGCGTTACAAGAGATAATTGGCACGCATATCTTTTAAAACAGAATTTCGGAGGAAATGAATGTTAGAATTTGAACAGTTAAAACTTCGTCTTGATGCGCATAGCGAGGAACTTGTTGACCTTAAGGATGCGTTAGGACTTGACCGATTAAAATCGGAAATTGAAGAGCTTGAAAATAAGGCGGCACAACCAGGTTTTTGGGATGATGCTGAAAATTCCCAAAAAGTCTTGCAAAAAACAGGAAAACTTAAAAATACAGTTGAGTCTTACGAAAATCTTGTTGTGAGTTTTGATGATTTACAGGTGCTTATTGAAATGGGCGATGAAGAGGAAGATTTATCCTTAGTTGATGAAATAACTACCTCCATCGATGAATTTGAATCAGGTCTTGCGGCGCTCAAACTTCAAACCTTGCTTATTGGCGAATATGATAAAAACAATTCAATTATCACATTCCATGCAGGTGCGGGTGGAACTGAGGCTATGGACTGGGTTTCAATGCTTGTCCGTATGTATACCCGGTGGAGTGAGCGCCACGGCTTTAAGGTAAGTGTTCTCGATTTTCTTGACGGAGATGAAGCAGGACTTAAAAGCGCTACTATGAGAATTGAGGGCGAAAATGCCTATGGATATTTAAAGAGTGAATCGGGTGTTCATCGATTGGTGCGAGTATCTCCATTTGATGCTTCGGGAAGAAGACACACTTCTTTTGCATCACTTGAGGTTATGCCCGAAATTGCCGATGATAACGATATAGATATTCGTGAAGAGGATATTAAAATGGATGTTTTCCGTTCTTCAGGTGCGGGCGGTCAGCATATCAATAAAACCTCTTCGGCAGTTCGCTTAACCCATATTCCAACAGGCATTGTCGTTGCTTGTCAGAATGAGCGAAGTCAGTTCCAAAACAGAGAGCAGGCAATGAGAATGTTAAAATCAAAGCTTCTCGAAATTAAAGAAAGAGAACACCTTGAAAAGATTGAAGATATCAAGGGTGTTCAAAAGGAAATTGCCTGGGGCTCGCAAATAAGGTCTTATGTGTTTATGCCTTATACCTTGGCAAAGGACCACCGAACAGGCTTCGAATCGGGTAATATAAACGCCGTTATGGATGGCGACCTTGACGGTTTTATAAATGAATATTTAAAGGCATCCTCGAAGGGCGAATTAGAGAATAGTTAGGAGAAATAAAAATGAAAAGAATTTTAGCTTTAATAATCGCAGTTTTAATGCTCGTGACCGCATTTGCAGGTTGCGGCGCAAAGGAAGAAACAGGAGAGCAAACCGAGGGAAGAGTGTTCTTTAATCTTGAATTGTCAAAGTATTTTACATTGGGCGAATATAAAAACATTCCCGTTGATACATCTTCCGATACTTTTAAGGGTTTTTATGAGGATGTTATCAAAGCGGATGTTGAAAACAATAAAATTGTAACCAAGGTTACCGAGGGTAAGGTTAAAAAGGGCGATACCGCTAATATCGACTATGTCGGCAAAAAGGACGGAGTTGCCTTTGAGGGCGGCACCGCTAACGGATATGACCTCGAAATCGGCTCAGGTTCGTTTATCAATGGCTTTGAGGATGGGCTTATCGGCGTAGAAATCGGCGATACAGTTGACCTTAACCTAACATTCCCTAAGGACTATCAGTCGGCAGAACTTGCAGGCGCAGATGTTGTTTTCACGGTTAAGGTGAACTACGTAAAGGGTGAAGGAACACCCGAGCCCAAAGAATTTTATGCCGACCTTGGTTATAAAAGCATTGAAGAGTATGAAAAGGATGTAACCGAGAGAGCGGTAAAGCAGTATCTTCTTGATGCAGTAAAGGCAAACAGCAAGATTAAGAACTATCCAAAAACCGAAAGAAATAAGCTCTATAAGGATTATAAAACAAACGCTGAAAATAGTATCAAGAGCAACTATGGTATGTCCTTTGCTGATTATCTCACTCAGGTAGGACAAACCGAGGAAGAGTTTAAGAATGATGCCATAAAGAATCAGGTTGAGCCGATGATGGATGAAATGATGATGCTCTATGCAATAAATGATGCCGAAAAAATCGAGCTTAACGATGAAACCATCAATAAGCAACTCGAGAAAATGGCATCGGAGTACGATGATAAAACCATCACTGCCGATTATATTAAGGAATATTATACAAGTAATTACGGTGACTATTATGTTGAATATATGACAGCATACGATAATGCAGTTGATATTCTTTATAAGAACGCTAAAATAAAGTAAATGAAAATTTACAAGCAAAAAGTTTTAGTCGATGCGCATAAAGAGGGCATAGAACTGGCAAAAAAGGCCATATCTGATTTTTGCGGTACGAATGACTTTACTATATATTATAATGAAAACGGAAAGCCACTTTGTGATAAATGTTGTTTCAATATTTCACATAAGAAAGATGCCGTAGTTTGTGTTGTAAGTCATAACAATATAGGTATAGATATAGAGTATATAACCGATATTAAAGAGCGAAACGAGTATATGCTAATGAGCAGGGAAGAGGCAGAGTTTATAAACTTTTCGCCCGAAAAACGCAACGAGCGGTTTTTAACTATATTTACTATGAAAGAAGCCTTTGTTAAAATGAAGGGTGGCAAGCTCAAGGATGCCACAAAGCTTAATACCGTTTTACACGGCAAAATAAAAAAAGAATTTAATGGTTTTGAATTCACAACCGAAAAAAACGAAAATTTCATAATAACAGTCTGCAAAGAAAAAAAGTTTTAGGAACCGAGAATTTCTCGGTTCTTTTTTTACGCAAAAAAATATTTAAAAATTTTCAAAAAATGGGTTGACTTGTAGAAAAAATTGGTATATAATTGTAAATTACTAATGATGATGGGGTAATATGCGTCTTTGCATCGTTTTTGACCTTGAAAAACGGGCGAAATTTGTATATTTCCGTCACATAAGGATAGGTGCAGTATCTTATGATACTGTAAAATATACGGAGGAGTGATTATAAACCTATGGAGTTAACTTCAATGGTTAAACCTGTTCGGTTGGGTAACAATGAGCGTATGACCTTTTCGAAGATTAACGAGCCCATTGACATGCCTAATCTAATCGAAATTCAGAAGGATTCTTACCGTTGGTTTGTTGAAGAAGGCCTCAAAGAAGTCTTCAGAGATATGACCGCTATTACAGATTATAGCGGAAAACTTCAACTAACCTTCACTGATTATCGTCTGGATGAAACACCTAAGTATGATGTTACTGAATGTAAAGCAAGGGATACGACTTATGCCGCACCCCTTCGTGTTACTGCACGTCTTTTCAATCAGGAAACAGGAGAAATTAAGGAAAGCGAAGTTTCGATGGGTGATTTCCCACTCATGACCGAGTCGGGTACATTCGTTATAAACGGTGCAGAACGTGCAGTTGTATCGCAGTTGGTTCGTTCTCCCGGTGTTTACTTTGCTGAGAAGATTGATGAAAAAACCGGTAAAAGGTTATTTTCCTCCACAATTATACCTAATCGCGGTGCTTGGCTTGAGTATGAAACTGCTGCAAACGATGTTCTTTATGTAAGAATTGATAAGAGCAGAAAACTTCCTGTTTCAACCCTCATAAAGGCTTTAGATATTGCTACCAATGAGCAGATAAGAGAAGTATTTGGTGAGGAAGAAAGACTTGAGGCAACCTTAGTTGCAGATAATGCTAAGAGTACCGATAGCGCACTTATTGAGGTTTATAAGAAACTTCGCCCCAACGAGCCTATTACTGTTGAGGGTGCTAAAGCGTATCTTGAACAGCTCTTCTATGATGTTCACAGATATGATTTATCGCGTGTTGGTAGATATAAGTATAATAAGAAACTCGCAATTGGTGAGCGTATTAGAGGCAAGGTTCTCTCTCGTCCTGTGGTAGACCCCGCAACAGGTGAAATATTTGCTGATGCAGATACTACCGTTTCTAAGGAAACTGCCGCTATTATTGAGGCAAAGGGTGTATTTGAGGCATACGTTAAAACTATAAGTGCCGAGGGTAAGGAAACCGAAATCAAGGTTCTTTCGAATGGAATGGTTGATGCGGCAGACTTTACACCTTTCACAGCTGAAGAACTCGAAGAGATGGGAATAACCGAAAAGGTTTGCTATGCCCTTCTTAAAGACCTTGTTGAAAAAGCAGAGGATGAAGAAGCTCTTCGTGAGTCAATTAAACTCTGTGTGGATGACCTTATTCCTAACCATATTACTGCAGACGATATCTTCGCTTCGGTAAGCTATTTTATAGGTCTTCCTTATGATGTTGGAAGTGTTGATGATATCGACCACCTTGGAAACCGCCGTATCCGTTCTGTTGGCGAACTTTTACAGAACCAGTTTAAAATCGGTCTTTCAAGAATGGAGAGAGGCGTTCGCGAGAAGATGAATCTTCAGGCGCAGGACCCCGAAAATCTTACTCCTCAAACACTTATTAATATCCGTCCTGTCGTAGCGGCTATTAAGGAATTTTTCGGTTCCTCACCGCTTTCACAGTTTATGGACCAGACTAACCCGCTTTCAGAACTTACTCATAAGCGCCGTTTGTCTGCGCTCGGTCCTGGTGGTCTTTCGCGTGACCGTGCGTCCTTCGAAGTTCGTGACGTTCACTATACCCACTATGGTCGTATGTGTCCAATTGAAACACCTGAAGGTCCTAATATCGGTCTTATATCGTATCTTGCAACCTTTGCAAAGATTAATAAGTATGGTTTCATTGAAACACCTTTCCGCAAGGTTGTTAACGGACAGGTTCTTGACGAAGTTGTTTATATGACTGCGGATGAAGAGGACGATTACGTTGTTGCACAGGCAAATGAGCCGCTTGATAAGAATGGTTTCTTTGTAAATAAGAAGGTTAATGCACGTTATCGTGATGGCTTCTTAGAAGCAGAGGCTACCCGAGCAGACTATATGGATGTATCGCCTAAGATGGTAGTTTCGGTTGCAACTGCAATGATACCATTCCTTGAGAACGATGATACTAACCGTGCGCTCATGGGTTCAAACATGCAGAAGCAGGCAGTTCCGCTTCTCCGTCCCGAAAACCCAATTGTTGCTACGGGTATGGAATATAAGGCAGCTATCGATTCGGGTGTTGTTGTACTTGCAAAACGTGCTGGTAAGGTAACATACGTTGATGCTAATATAATCAAAATCCGCGCTAAGAACGGCGAAATTGATGAGTATAATCTCATTAAGTTTATCCGTTCTAACCACGGTACTTGTATAAATCAGAAGCCCATAGTTGTTGTTGGTCAGAAGGTAGCCGAAAATGAGGTTATCGCAGACGGACCTGCAACAAGTAACGGCGAAATCTCTCTCGGACGTAATGCCCTTATCGGCTTTATGACTTGGGAAGGTTATAACTATGAGGACGCTGTTCTCATTAATGAACGTCTTGTAAGAGAAGATATCTATTCTTCTATCCATATTGAAGAGTATGAACTTGAAGCAAGAGATACAAAGCTTGGCGCTGAGGAAATCACACGTGATATTCCTAACGTTGGCGAAGATATGCTTGCAAATCTTGATGAGCGCGGTATTATCCGTATAGGCGCAGAGGTTTCCGCAGGTGATATTCTTGTTGGTAAGGTAACACCTAAGGGTGAAACCGAACTTACTGCAGAAGAAAGATTGCTTCGTGCAATCTTCGGTGAGAAGGCAAGAGAGGTTCGTGATACTTCACTTAGAGTTCCTCACGGCGAATATGGAACAATTGTTGATGTTAAGGTGTTCACAAGAGAAAATTCTTCTGAGTTAAGCCCCGGTGTTAATGTTGTTGTTCGTTGTTATATTGCTCAGAAACGTAAGATTTCTGTTGGAGATAAGATGGCGGGACGTCATGGAAATAAGGGTGTTGTATCTCGCATTCTTCCAAGTGAGGATATGCCTTACTTACCCGATGGAACACCGCTTGATATCGTTCTTAATCCTTTGGGCGTTCCTTCACGTATGAATATCGGTCAGGTGCTTGAGGTTCACTTAGGTTATGCCGCAAAGGCTCTTGGCTGGAATATATGCACGCCTGTATTTGACGGTGCACATGAGGAAGATATCCGCAAGTGCTTCGAGGGTGCGGAAGAATTCACAAAGGGTGGCGAGTATGCGAATAAAGATACCGCAAAGCTCGACTTCTCAAGAATTACACTCTCAGAAGATGCTAAAACACAACTTTATGATGGTAGAACAGGTGAGCCGTTTGATAATCCTGTAACGGTTGGTTACATGTATTATCTTAAACTCCATCACCTTGTTGATGATAAGATTCATGCTCGTTCAATCGGTCCTTACTCGCTAGTAACTCAACAGCCTCTCGGTGGTAAAGCACAGTTTGGTGGTCAGCGTTTCGGTGAGATGGAAGTTTGGGCACTTGAGGCTTACGGTGCGGCTTATACACTTCAGGAAATCTTGACTGTTAAGTCGGATGATGTTGTTGGTCGTGTTAAGGCTTATGAATCTATTGTTAAGGGTCAGAATATTCCGAAACCGGGTGTTCCTGAGTCATTCAAGGTTCTTATTAAGGAATTACAGTCTTTAGGCTTGGATGTTAAGGTTCTCGATAAGGAAAACAACGAAATTGACCTTAAGCAGAATTTTGATGAGGACGATGATATCGGCCTTGGAGCTCCTGTTGTAACCGAAGATTTCCCCGGAGAAAGCGTTGCCGATGATTTAACAGGCTTCGGTCTCGAGGATGAAAATGGTGAAGCAATAGCCCTGCAAACAGAAAATGATTACGGTTTCGCAGATAGCGAAACAGAAGAATAATACGGAGGTGTGACATATGGCAGAAATTGAATTTGAATCAATACGAATAGGACTTGCATCTCCCGAACAAATCAGAGCATGGTCACACGGCGAAGTTACAAAGCCCGAAACTATTAACTACAGAACCTTAAAACCCGAACCGGGCGGACTTTTCTGCGAACGCATTTTTGGACCACAAAAGGACTGGGAATGTCATTGCGGAAAGTATAAGCGCATTCGTTATAAGGGCAAGGTTTGTGACCGTTGTGGCGTTGAAGTAACACGTTCAAAGGTTCGCCGTGAACGTATGGGAACTATCGAACTTGCAGCTCCGGTATCACACGTTTGGTATTTCAGAACTGCTCCTTCAAGAATCGGCTTTGCGCTTGATATGTCTGTTAAAGACCTTGAGCAAGTACTTTATTTCTCTCAGTATGTTGTAACCGATCCGGGTGAAACAATGCTTGAGAAAAAGCAACTTCTCACTGAAAAGCAGTACAGCGATATGCGCGAGAAGTATGATGATAAGTTTGAGGCAGGAATGGGTGCCGAGGCTATCAAAAAACTTCTCTGTGAAATCGACCTTGAACAAGCCTGCGCAGAACTCCATAAGGAACTTGAGACCACAGGCGGTCAGAAGAGAGTAAGAATCTTAAAGCGTCTTGAGGTGCTTGAAGCATTCCGTCAGTCCGGTAACAGACCTGAATGGATGATTCTTGATGTTATCCCTGTAATTCCACCCGACCTTCGTCCTATGGTACAGCTCGATGGTGGTAGATTTGCAACGAGTGATCTCAATGACCTTTACAGAAGAGTTATTAACCGTAATAACCGCCTTAAGAGACTTCTCGACCTTAAGGCTCCAGATATAATCGTAAGAAATGAAAAGCGTATGCTTCAGGAAGCTGTTGACGCTCTTATTGACAACAGCAGAAGAAACCGTCCCGTTACAGGACCTAACAATCGTGCGCTTAAATCTCTTTCTGATATGCTTAAAGGTAAGCAGGGACGTTTCCGTCAGAATCTTCTCGGTAAGCGTGTTGACTATTCTGGTCGTTCGGTTATCGTTGTAGGACCTGAGCTTAAGATGTATCAGTGCGGTCTTCCTAAGGAAATGGCACTTGAACTCTTTAAGCCTTTCGTAATGAAACGTCTTGTAGAAACCAAACTTGTAACAAATATTAAGTCTGCAAGAAAGATGGTAGACCGTGCATCTGCAGAAATCTGGGATGCGCTTGAGCTTGTTATTAAAGAACATCCTGTTCTTCTTAACCGTGCTCCTACACTTCACAGACTCGGTATTCAGGCATTTGAGCCTGTACTTGTTGAGGGTAAAGCCTTAAAACTTCATCCACTTGTTTGTACTGCGTACAATGCCGACTTTGACGGTGACCAGATGGCTGTTCACGTTCCGCTTTCGGCGGAAGCACAGGCAGAGGCTCGTTTCCTTATGCTTGCTGCAAATAACCTTCTTAAGCCTTCTGACGGTAAGCCGGTTGCTGTTCCTACACAGGATATGGTTCTTGGTTCTTACTACCTAACTCTTGTTAAGGCAGATGAACAGGGTGCTAATAAGGTATTCAGAGATAAGAACGAAGCAATTATGGCTTATGAGGATGGCCTTTTAGGTTTGCATGCTCCTATCCGCGTAAGAATGGGTGAGGGTAGTGATACTAAACTTATTTGGTGTACAGTGGGCTTCCTTATATTTAATGAAGCCATTCCTCAGGACCTTAACTTCGTTAATCGTAACGACCCCGAGCATAAGTATGACCTCGAGTGGTGTTTCAAGGTAAAAGACCCTGATAAGAAAACTGTTGACAGTAATGATGATATAATTCAGAACAAGGTTGGCAAGAAACAACTTGGTAAGATTATTGATAGATGTATCGATATTCATGGAACAAGCAAGTCTTCTCTTGTTCTTGATAAGGTTAAGGCCACAGGCTTTAAATACTCAACTAAGGGCGCTATTACAGTTGCTGTTATTGATGCGGTTATTCCTCCTGTTAAGAAGGAAATACTTGCAGATGCTGAAAAGCAAATAGATGCAGTAAGCCGTGATTATAAGCGCGGTCTTATAGATGAGAACGAGCGTAGCCGTCACGTAATCGAGATTTGGAACAAGGCAACCGAGGATGTTGCTGATGCTCTTAAGGGCAACCTTGATGAATTCAACCCCATCTTTATGATGGCTGATTCGGGCGCCCGTGGTTCTATGAGCCAGATTCGTCAGCTTGCAGGTATGCGTGGCCTTATCGCAAATACTGCAGGTAAGGTTATCGAAGTTCCGATTCGTGCTAACTACCGTGAGGGACTTAACGTTCTTGAATACTTCATTTCTTCCCGTGGTGCTCGTAAAGGTCTTGCTGATACGGCTCTCCGTACCGCTGACTCAGGTTACCTCACTCGCCGTCTTGTTGACGTTGCTCAGGAGGTTATCGTTCGTGAGGACGATTGCGGAACAGATGAAGGTCTTATCGTTAGTGATATTAAGGATGGAAATCACATCCTTGAAACCCTTGAAGAGCGTCTTGTGGGCAGATTCCTTATGGAACCTGTTTGCGACCCTGCAACGGGCGAAGTTATCTGCGATAACGACCATATGATGTCTAAAGACGATGCAAAGAGAATCGTTGATGCAGGTATAACCGAGGTTAAGATTCGTTCTATCCTTACTTGCCATAGCCATCACGGTGTATGTAAGAAGTGTTACGGTGCAAACCTTGCTACTAATAAGCCTGTTACAACAGGTGAGGCAGTTGGTATAGTTGCTGCTCAGTCAATCGGTGAGCCTGGTACACAGCTTACAATGCGTACCTTCCATACTGGTGGTATCGCAAGTACCGAAGATATTACACAGGGTCTTCCTCGTGTTGAAGAACTCTTTGAGGCTCGTCGTCCTAAGCGTTGCGGTCTTATCGCTAAGATTTCAGGTCGTGTTCGTCTTGCGGAAGAGAAGAAGAGTAATGTTGTTATTATTACCAACGAGGAAACAATGGAGGAAGAGAAGATTGCTATTCCTTATGGCGTTCGTACTCTCGTTGAAGATGGTCAGTATGTAGAGGCAGGAACCCTTATTATCCCTGGTGCCAAGTATCCTCAAGATATCCTTGAAGCACAAGGCCCTCAGGCTGTTCAGGAATATATCATTGCCGAAATTCAGAACGCATACCGTACTCAGGGTGTTGATATCAACGATAAGCACATTGAGGTTATCATCCGTCAGATGATGAGAAAGCTTAAGATTGAGGATTCAGGTTCTACCGACCTTATCCAGAATGTAAGCTACGAATATAAGGAAATTTCCGATGCAAACAATGCAATTGATGCTCGAATCGCTGCAGGCGAAGAAGGTCTTACCAAGGCGGTTTATAAACCCACATTGCTTGGTATTACTAAGGCTTCTCTTGCAACCGAATCATTCCTTTCTGCTGCATCTTTCCAGGAAACTCCAAGAGTTCTTACAGATGCCGCAACTAAGGGTAGGGTAGACCCCTTGTTCGGTCTTAAAGAAAATGTTATTATCGGTAAACTCATCCCTGCAGGTACAGGTATGAGATGTGAAGAAATCAATCCTGTAGTTCGTGAAGAAGAAACCGAAGAGGTTATAGAAACCTTTGAGGCTCAGGATGAAGTTGTTTTCACAAGCGCTGAAGAATAATAAAAAACCGTTCTAACTTGCAAGTTAGGACGGTTTTTAATTCTTTTTAAAAAATAATTGACAAAATTGTAACTTTGTGGTAGACTAATATAGCATGCGATATTATGCGTGTATTGTGCGTAATATCGAGTGAAAAACTAGAGAAAGGAGAGATAAAACAGTGCCTACGTTTAACCAATTGGTTCGCAGCGGCCGTGAGGTTATGGAGAAAAAGGCTAAGGCTCCTGCACTTCTTAAGGGTTACAACTCTATGAAGCGTAGTCTTACCGATAACGATTCTCCTCAGAAGCGCGGTGTTTGTACCGCAGTTAAGACCTCCACACCTAAGAAACCTAACTCAGCTCTTCGTAAGATTGCCAGAGTTCGTCTTTCCAACGGAATTGAAGTTTCGGCTTACATTCCCGGAATAGGCCACAATCTCCAGGAGCACAGCGTTGTTCTTATTCGTGGCGGACGTGTTAAGGACCTCCCTGGTGTGCGTTATCACATCGTAAGAGGAACACTTGATACTCAAGGCGTTGCAAACAGAATGCAGGGACGTTCCAAGTACGGAGCAAAGCGTCCAAAAGCAGGTGCGAAATAATTAAGGAAGACAGTATCTCTGCTGCGTAATATCAGGCAGCGGCGTTTATATATATTTATATGTAGTAACGCCTTGCTTGGTGCCACGGGGAATGTCTCTCGAGTACCTATGATATCATTATTATGAAGGAGGGAAGCAAAGTGCCAAGAAGAGGCTTTATTGCTAAACGTGATGTATTACCGGATCCGGTTTACAATTCAAAAATCGTTACACGTCTTATCAACAACATTATGCTTGATGGTAAGAAGGGTGTTGCTCAAAAAATTGTTTATGGTGCATTCGACATCATCACCGAAAAAACAGGAAAAGACCCTATCGAGGTTTTCAACGAAGCTATGGAAAACGTTATGCCTCAGTTAGAGGTTAAGGCCGTTCGTAAGGGCGGTGCAACCTATCAGGTACCTTTCGAGGTTCGTCCTGAGAGAAAGCAAACTTTAGGTTTGCGTTGGTTAACAGCCTACAGCCGTAATCGTTCTGAAAGAACAATGAAAGAGCGTTTGGCTGCAGAAATTCTTGATGCTGTTAATCAGATGGGTGGCGCGTTCAAGAAACGTGAAGACACTCATAAGATGGCCGAAGCTAACAAGGCTTTCGCCCATTACAGATGGTAATTTATTAGAATTTATGTTTGCCGCTTAAAGCGGAATGGAGGTTTATATGCCAAGAAAGGTATCTCTTGAAATGACAAGAAATATTGGTATCATGGCACATATTGACGCCGGTAAAACAACCACAACTGAGCGTATCCTTTTCTATACAGGTATTAACCGTAAGTTAGGTGAAACTCATGATGGCGGCGCAACTATGGACTGGATGGAGCAGGAGCAGGAGAGAGGTATTACAATTACCTCGGCTGCTACC
>JAZUMI010000050.1:0-28329 GCA_045603505.1 Acutalibacteraceae bacterium | reverse complement strand
TGGTGAAGCGTTGAGACTTACTACTGACAGACTAAACAGTAAAAACTTTTATGCATTCAATCCTAACTCAACCGTAAAACAGTAAAATTAGTGCCTTCCTTATTTTATAAGGAAGGCATTTTCTAATGTCATATATTTTGTTAAGTCATCATATTATTGTACAAAAAGGGCTTGAACGCAAAATAAGGATATGGTGATTTTTATGACTGATACTAATATTTATAAGGATATTGCAGAAAGAACGGGCGGAGATATATACATAGGTATAGTAGGTCCCGTAAGAACCGGAAAATCAACTTTTATAAAACAGTTTATGGATAAACTTGTTATACCTAATATTGCGGAAGAATATGAAAAGGAAAGAGCAAATGATGAACTTCCGCAATCTTCTTCTGGAAGAACAATTATGACTACGGAGCCGAAATTTATTCCCGAAAAAGGCGTAGAAATTTCTTTTGACGAAGCATCAAAAATGAATGTCAGACTTATTGATTGTGTTGGTTATATTGTGCCGAGTGCACTAGGTTACATTGAGGGCGACCAACCGCGAATGGTTAAAACGCCGTGGTATGACGAAGCGATTCCTTTCAATATGGCTGCCGAAATTGGTACAAGAAAGGTTATTTGCGAACATTCAACTATTGGCCTTGTTGTTACGACTGACGGAAGTATTAGTGACATCCCACGCAGCGAGTATGAAGAGGCAGAAGAGCGTGTTATAACAGAACTTAAACAAATCGATAAGCCCTTTGTTATTTTACTAAATTGTATGTATCCGCAAGCTAATGAATCAAGAGAACTTGCGCACAATTTATCAGATAAATACGGAGTACCTGTTATGCCGATAAACTGTTTAGAGATGGATGAAGAGGGTATTAAGAAAATTCTTGCGAAAATTCTATATGAGTTTCCAATAAAAGAACTGAAAATTGATTATCCTAAGTGGATAAATAGTTTACCGCTTGAACATTGGCTTAAAAACAGTTTAATAATGAATATTAAAAGCGCAGCGGAGGATATTAAACACGTTAGCGATGTATATGGATTTGAAAAGGGATTTTTAAATAACGAGCATATCGAAAATGTGAATATTACGCATTTGGATTTAGGCAGTGGCTCTGCAAATATATGTATATCGATAAATAAAGCATTGTTTTATAAAATTATTGCCGAATCAACAGGTCTTGTAATAAATGATGAAGAAGAACTGATGGATAATATTTGTGAACTCGCATCGATGAAGAATCAGTTCGTTAAAATAAAAAATGCGCTTGATGAGGTCGAGGCAACAGGTTATGGTATCATAATGCCCGATATAGAGGAGCTTACCCTTGAAGACCCTGAAATTATGAAACAGGGCGGAAGATATGGTGTAAGACTTCGAGCAAGCGCACCATCAATTCATCTTATGAGAGCAGATATTACTACCGAAGTAAACCCAATTGTTGGCAGTGAAAGGCAGTCTGAAGACCTTATTATGTATCTACTTAGTGAATTTGAAGAAAATCCCGTTAAGATTTGGGAATCTAATATCTTTGGTAAGTCATTACACGAATTAGTCAACGAGGGATTACATACAAAGCTCTCCCGAATGCCGAGCGATGCAAGAGGAAGAATTCAAGAAACGATTGAAAGAGTTATCAACGAGGGTTGTAACGGACTGGTTTGCATAATTTTATAATGTGAAGCACTTGAAATTTTAATATAATAACAAAAAACAAACAGCCTCACGGCTGTTTGTTTTTTGCTTTAGCAAGAGGGTTTGAGTCTATTGCCTTTTTCATTTGTTGGTTGGAAATGTGTGTATAGATTTGCGTTGTTCCAAGATTTGCGTGACCGAGAATATCTTTAAGAACTCTAATATCAACATCGCCGTATTGATACATAAGCGTTGCGGCAGTGTGACGAAGTTTGTGTGTTGAAAAACCTCTATCCCCAAGGCCTGATTTTTGAAGATAAGTTTTAACAATATGCTGAACAGTTTTAGGGCTAATTCTTCGGTGATTTCGGCTAATAAACAGTGCATTTCTATCGGTTGATGGAATTCCCTCGATAGGTCGCACCTTTATATATGCCTTTATTGCTTCCATACAAGCATCGTTTAGGTATATCATTCGTTCTTTATTTCCTTTACCAAGAACGGTTATTGTGCCTTCGGTTGAGATGTTTTGAAGATTTAATCCGCAAAGTTCCGAAAGGCGAAGTCCACAGTTAAGAAAAAGAACTAAAATACAATAATCACGTTCCTTGTTAGGCCCTTCAACTGCACTAAGCAAATCGATAGAATTTTCAAGCGTTAGATGTTTAGGAAGTGACTGTTTTACCTTAGGTGAATCAAGCATTTCGGCAGGGTTAATCTCGATTTGATGTGTTATCGAGGATAGGTATTTAAAGAAAATGCGGAGCGTGGATGTTTTTCGTGCTCTAGTAGCGGTTGAGTTTCCACGTTCTTCTTTGCAGTACACAATAAAAGAGTATAAATCTGATATGGTTATAGTTTTTATGAGTGCAAGGTCAACAACCGAAATATCAATTTTCTCAAAATCACTTTTTTTATCCACAAGACCGCGAATAGATAATATGTAACGAAAGAAGGTTTGCAAATCAATAAAATAACCCTCAACCGAGCGTGAAGATTTTCCCTTGATAGTTTCATTATATGTTAAAAAATCGCGTATAATAGGCGGACATGCGAGTAAAATTTCATGTTTCATAAATTTACCTCTCGAATAAATATATGTATATTATAACATTTTTTAAAATTTTTTCAACATATTGAAAAACGATAAAAATAGTGATAAAATATTTTCGAGGTATTTTGATATGAAAAAAAGAAAACATTTAAAAAGAAGAAGCAATGGTTTGTTAGCTTTTTTACTTATTTTTGTAGCATTATCAGTTATTATTTCAGTAGCTGTAGGAATTACATATATTTGCATAGAACTTACTGAAGTTTCGCGTGAAAAAGCAGTTGTAACAAAACTAAGAGATAAAACAACACCCGAATGGGTTGACGTTCAGATAATCGGTGAAACTTGTGGTGGAAGAACTGGAGAAAAGTTAGAATCGCTACGCAATATTGTTATACATTATGTGGGTAATCCATCAACAACTGCTCAGGAAAACCACGATTATTTTAACAAGGAAAGAACGAAGGTTTCTTCACATTTTATAATAGGGTTGGATGGCGAAATAATACAGTGCGTGCCGATTGATGAGGAATCTGCAGCAAGCAATTGGCGTAATAAAGATACAATTTCTATTGAGGTGTGTCACCCGTATGAAGACGGAAAATTTAATAACGCTACATACAATTCGCTCATAAAACTAACTTCGTGGCTTTGCTACACCTTTTATCTTGATGAGGATGATGTAATAAGACATCACGATATAACGGGGAAGTTATGCCCATTGTATTATGTTGAAAACGAATGGGCGTGGAATGATTTAAAGGAAGATATTGGGAGAAAAATTGATGAATATTAAAAGTAAAAGCCTTGTTATAATTATCACAGTGATTGCGTTTGCTTTTATGCTTTGTGCAGCTCTCTTTGTCGGTGGACCTATGACTCGGTTTGTTTCGGAACCCGAAAAATTTAGGTTGTGGGTTGAATCACATGGCTTTTATTCAAAACTTGCTTTTGTTCTTATGGTGTGTTTTCAGGTTGTTATTGCAATTGTACCCGGCGAACCTTTTGAGATAGGCGCAGGATATGCTTTTGGCGCAATAGAGGGTGCTTTGCTCTGTGAAATCGGTATTCTACTTGGAACACTAACCGTTTTTTTGCTCGTTAGGAAATTCGGTATAAAACTTGTTGAATTATTTTTTAACGGAAAGGACTTAAAAAGCATTAGTTTTATTAAAAATAGTAAAAAGAGGGAACTAATAATACTTTTGATTTTTATTTTTCCGGGCACACCAAAAGATTTGCTAAGTTACTTTGTTGGGCTAACCGATATCAAACTTAAAAACTGGCTATTGATAACTTTCGTTACTCGCATCCCCTCTGTCCTAACTTCAACTGTTGGAGGAGATGCTCTTGGAACAAAAAAGTATATTTTTGCCAGTATTGTTTTTGCGGTAACTTTGGTTATAAGTCTTGTAGGATATGCAGTCTATCATAAAAATTCAATAAAAAAAGAACAAGAATTTAATCAGAACGAATAATTTCGTTCTGATTTTTGTATGTAATTAAATAATAATGCCAATAATTTATCTAAAATATGGTATAAATAACTTGACAACGTGTAGTATTGAATTGTAAAATAGAAATAATATTATGGGTTATTATGTCTAAGTATATAAAAGTAATTTTTTGTAATAGAGGTGAACGTAAGTTTGAAAAATGAAACAAAAAACGATGTAAAGGAAAATAAAAAGAAAAATACAGGTAGAAAATACACTAAAAATCAAAGAGTTTCTAAAAACTCTCAAGATATAAAAAAGAAACAAACCAAATCTACGGGTTCGAAACAGAATAAAAAAATTAACGGAACAAAAAACTCTCGTCCTAAAAACAATCCTGCGAGGAAGTATAGCAAACCCTCAAAATCAAAAAATCCGCTTTCCATAATTCCTCTTGGTGGACTCGGCGAGATAGGAAAAAACATAACGCTATATGAGTACGAGGGTGACATGTTTCTAATTGACTGTGGAATGTCATTCCCTGACGAAGACACACCAGGTATTGATATTGTAATACCCGATTTTTCATATGTGCTTGAAAACAAGGATAAGATAAAAGGACTTGTTGTAACACATGGACACGAGGACCATATAGGTGCAATTCCGTATCTTCTCAAAAACTTTAATTTGCCTATTTACGCAACAAGACTCACAATTGGTTTGATTGAAGGAAAATTAAAAGAACACGGTCTGCTTTCGAGTGCGAAACTTAATACAGTAAAACCCGGCGATGTAATTACACTTGGAAAATTCAGTATTGAATTTATTCATGTTAATCACTCAATACCAGATGCGGTAGCCGTTGCAGTTACTTGCGGTGCGGGCACCGTTGTTCATACTGGAGATTTTAAAATCGATTCTACTCCTATCGATGATTACGTTATTGATATTGGCAGACTTGCGGAACTTGGTAAAAAGGGTGTTTTAGCACTTTTACCGGATTCTACAAATGCGGAACGTCCAGGTTTTACTTCTTCTGAAAGAATAGTTGGCGAATCCTTTTCAAATCTTTTCAAAAAAGCAGAAAATCACAGAATTATCGTTGCGACCTTTTCTTCCAATATTCATAGAATTCAACAGATTATTGATGAAGCAGTAAAATGCAACAGAAAGGTTGCGGTTTCAGGTAAAAGCATGTTGAATGTGGTACATGTTGCTGCACAACTTGGATATCTTAATATTCCCGATAGTGTTCTTATAGACATTGAAATGATTAAGAATTATGAGCCGGAACAGTTAGTTATTGTAACTACAGGAAGCCAGGGGGAACCGCTCTCTGCGCTTCATAGAATTGCTTTTTCTGAGCACAGACAGGTTGAAATTATACCCGGGGATATGTTCATTATTTCTGCTACGCCAATTCCTGGCAATGAAAAACTTGTAAGCAAAGTTATTAATGAACTTATGAAACGCGGTGCAAATGTCGTGTACGAAAAAATGTATGATGTTCACGTTTCGGGACACGCTTGTCAGGAAGAATTAAAACTTATAATGAGCGTGGTAAAACCAAAATATTTGATTCCGCTTCATGGTGAGCAAAAACATCTAATGAAACAGGCAATGTTGGCCACTCAGATGGGAATATCGAAAGAAAATGTTATGATTGCGGCAAATGGTTTTGTTATTAAACTTACCGATAAGGAAATGAAAGCTGTTGACGCTGTTCCGGCAGGCAGAGTGCTTGTTGATGGATTAGGAGTCGGAGACGTTGGAAGTATAGTTCTACGAGATAGAAAACATCTTGCTGAAGATGGCATTATTATTGTTGCTGTTTCTATTGACAGAGAATCACGTGAAGTGATTTCTGGTCCCGATGTAGTATCGCGTGGTTTTGTTTATGTTAAAGAATCGGAAACGCTTATGAATGAAATCAACGATTTAGTTTGCGATACGCTTGAACGTTGTTATTTAGGCCGTGTGCGTGATTATACAGTTATTAAAACAAAAATTAAAGAAACGGTTTCGCGTTTCTTATATTCAAAAACAAGAAGAAGTCCTATGATATTACCAATTATCATGGAAGTTTAAACCGAAAGGAGCTATTACAATGAAGGTTGTATTGTTAGCAGATGTTAAAGGAAAAGGAAAAAAAGGTGAACTTTGTAATGTGTCTGACGGATATGCAAGAAATTTTCTTTTCCCAAAAAACTTAGCAATTGAAGCTAATGCGGCGGCTATGTCTGAACTTAAGAGCCGTGAAGAAGCAAAAGTTCATCATAAAAACGAAGAAATCGCTGCAGCGAAGGATATTGCGGCAAAACTTGAAGGCAAAACTGTTGTTATAAAAGCAAAAGCAGGCGCAAACGGAAAACTTTTCGGCTCTGTTACTTCTAAAGAGATAACCGCCGAAATAGATAAAACTTTAGGAATTACTGTTGACCGTAAAAAAATGACTGTTTCTGACATCAAAAATTTTGGCGAATACACAGCAGAAATTAAACTTTATACGGGAATCAGTGCAAAATTAACTGTAAAGGTTACTGAATAAAATGAGTGAACAAAAAATGATTTATGACCTTGACGGAGGAAGATTGCCTTTCTCCGTTGAGGCAGAACAGGCGGTTCTCGGCTCAATTATTATTGACCCCGGTTGTTTGCCTGATATAGCAACTATGATAAAAACAGAATATTTTTATCTGCCGCAGCACAAAGAAATCTATTCCGCAATTTGTTCAATGTTTGAACTTAATCAGGTAATAGATTTTGTATCTTTGCTTGAAAAACTAAAAAAATCAGGCGTGTATGATGAGGCGGGCGGAAAGGCATATTTAACTTCTTTAGTACAAAATGTTCCCTCTGCCGCAAATGTTCATACATATGTTGCAATTGTTCGTGAACGTTATTACGCGAGAGCGCTTATGTTAACTGCACAGGGAATTATTAAGGATATTAATGAAAATGTCCTTGATTCTGAAAAACTTCTTGCAAATGCTGAGCAAAAGATTTATGATATTCGTTCCGGCAGAGAACTTAGCGGGCTTACACACATAGGAAGTGTTATTGAGAACGAAACCTATGATAGACTTTCTAAGATGTCTGACCCCGAAACAAAAGCAGATTATGTTGGTATACCAAGCGGTATAGGAGACCTTGACAGAATGATTACAGGACTCAATAAGTCTGACCTTATCATTCTTGGTGCCCGTCCTGGTATGGGTAAGACTTCTTTCGCACTAAATATTGCAAGAAATGTTGCAGTTAATGCAGGAAAAACGGTTTGTTTCTTCTCGCTTGAAATGACACGTGACCAGTTAGCACAACGTTTGCTTTCGAGCGAAGCGGGTATAAAGAGCGAAAAAATGCGCACAGGTGACCTTGATAGCGATGAATGGACACGCCTCGCAAATGCAGGTGCAGTTCTGGCTAAAAGCAATATTTATCTTGATGAGACCTCTTCTATAACTGCTTCTGAAATCAAAGCAAAATTGCTTCGTATGAAAAAGGTTGATTTGGTTATTATCGATTATCTAGGTCTTATGCAATCAGATAAACGTGCAGAAAATCGTGTTAATGAGGTTGCGCAAATTACACGTAACCTTAAGATTATGGCAAAGGATTTAAGAATCCCGATTATTGCTTGTGCACAGCTTTCACGTGGAACCGAGCAAAAGGGCAAATCACATAAACCTGCGCTTTCCGACCTTCGTGATTCGGGTTCTATTGAGCAGGATGCAGATATCGTTTTATTCCTTTACCGAGATACCTATTACGACAATGAAAAGAATGATGATGAAGACAGGTCTGACCCAAATAGAGCAGAATGTATTGTTGCTAAAAACCGACATGGCGAATCTGGTACGATACAGATGCATTGGGATGGTCAATATACACGCTTCACATCGGTGGATGTGTTTAGATGATTATAGAAAAAATTATAAACACAATAGAAAAGTTTTCATTGCTTGAAGGCGAACAACATATTACAGTTGCGCTTTCCGGCGGCGCAGATTCTATGTGTTTGTTGTTTGCTTTGCTTTCTCTTAAGGAAAAATTAGGTGTTAGCATCAGTGCTGTTCATATAAACCACTTAATTCGCGGCGAAGAAGCTCAAAGAGATGAAGAGTTTGTTAAAAGAGTTTGTGCTGAATTAGGTATTGACCTATTATGCGAGCATATCGATGTTCCTAAACTTGCAAATGAACTGAAGGTAAGTGTTGAACTTGCTGCAAGAAATGCAAGGTATGATTTTTTTAAACAGCATTGCAAAGGCGTGATTGCTACTGCACATAATGCTAATGATAATATCGAAACACTTATTCTTAATATTGCAAGAGGTACATCACTTAAAGGACTTTGTGGTATACCTGTAAAAAGGGATATGTTTATTCGTCCTTTGTTGCATTGCACACGTGAAGAAATTGAAAATTATTGCAATGATAACAATATTTCTTTTGTAACCGACAGTACAAATTTGGCTGATGAATATACCCGAAACAAAATCAGGCATAATATTATACCTATTTTAAAGGAAATAAACCACAATGTAGAGCAAAATTGTTTGAATATGTGCGAAAGTTTATGTGAAGATTATTCTTTGCTTGAATCTATGGCGTATGATTATTTAAAGAGCAATTTATCATTCAACGAATTACTGATAGATAGATTTTTTACTCTTTGTCCATCTATTCAAAAACAAGTTATCGCAATGTTTGTAGCAAATGTTGATGATTCCATAGAACTTTCCGCATTGCATATTAACCGAATATGTGAAGTAATATCCGCAAAGGGAAAAATATCTTTGCCCGGCGAATATTATGCTGTTTGCAAAGATAATAAATTATCAATTTTAAAGTATATCAAGGAAAATGACACTGAATTTTCGATAAATCTTGTTAAAAAGAGCGCAAAAAACGAAAATATTAATAATTTGTTTTTAAATAATTTATTAGACTGTGATAAAATATGTGGTAAACTCATTATTAGAACAAGACTAGCTGGAGATAAAATGCGTCCTAATAAACGCGGTATTACAAAAACACTAAAGCAACTTTTTACCGAGTTTAAAATTCCAACGTGTGAGAGACGCAATCTACCGGTTTTGGCGGATGATAAAGGAGTAATTTATGTCCACGGAATTGGTATTGCCGAAAGGTGCGCAGTTACCGAAAAAACGGAAAATTATTTTATTGTTGAAGTTAAAAAATTAGGGGATAAATAATATGAGGAATTTGAATGAGGAAATCGCTTCGGTTTTAGTGAGCGAAGAAGAAATCAAGGAGATTTGTAAAAAACTTGGCGAACAAATTTCTAAAGATTATGAGGGAAAAAGAGTTCTGCTTGTTAGTGTGCTTAAGGGTGCGGTAGTTTTTATGGCGGATATTATGAGAAACATTACCTGTGATTGTGACATTGATTTTATGGCAGTATCCTCATATAGCGGCACTAAAACAACTGGTGTTGTGAAATTTAAGAAAGATTTGGATATAGACCCTGATGGTAGAGATATTCTGATAATTGAGGATATACTTGATTCGGGCGTTACTCTTTCTTATCTTAAGAATGTTCTTTTGGACCGCAATGCTGCAAGTATAAAAATTTGTGCTTTTCTTGATAAACCTGCAAATCGCAGAGCTGATATAACTGCCGATTATGTCGGTAAGGTTATCCCGGACGAATTTGTGGTTGGCTATGGCCTTGATTATAATGAAAATTACAGAAATTTACCTTTTGTTGGAATTTTAGACCCGAAGGTTTATTCATAATTTGAAGGGAGAATATTAGTTGAAAAAGAATCTTAAAAACGTTCTTTTGTATATTGCGATACCGATTATTTTAATTTTATCAGTGTTCTCGGTTTCGCAACTTACGAAAAACACCGCAGAAACAAAGTATTATGAAATTGTTGATATGATTAAAGAAAATGAAATTTCTGAATATCAACTTAATCTTTATAGCGGCGAATTAATTTACACATTAAGAGATGACGGAAAGAAATACCGTTATACTGTTGCGGATGCCTCAATTTTTTATAACGATGTTAATGAAACAGTTATGAAAATTAATGAAGAAAATTCTGGTACAGATAAGGTAATAAAATACGATTATAAAAGCGGCGGCGAAGCATCGTGGCTTATTAGTCTTTTGCCAACAGTCATTGTTATTGCTGTAATGATTTTCTTCTGGATATTCATTATGAAGAGAATGAATTCCACTATGGGCGGAGATAAAACTATGGGATTCGGTAAAGCGAAAATCCGTAAAGCCGACCCCAAACGTAAAACAACATTTGCAGATGTTGCAGGTGCCGATGAAGAAAAAGAAGAGATGGAGGAAATCGTAGATTTCCTTAAGGACCCTAAAAAATTCAACGATTTAGGTGCTCGAATTCCTAAGGGTGTCTTACTTGTAGGCCCTCCCGGAACTGGTAAAACTTTACTTGCCCGTGCAGTTGCCGGAGAAGCAGGTGTTCCGTTCTTCTCAATATCCGGTTCCGATTTTGTTGAAATGTTCGTTGGTGTGGGTGCTTCCCGTGTGCGTGACTTGTTTGGTGAGGCTAAAAAAGCAGCACCTGCGATTGTGTTTATTGATGAAATTGATGCGGTCGGCAGACAGAGAGGTGCTGGTCTCGGTGGCGGCCATGATGAGCGTGAACAAACACTTAACCAGTTGTTAGTTGAGATGGATGGCTTCGGTGTTAATGAAGGCGTTATTGTTATGGCGGCAACAAACCGTCCTGATATACTTGACAGAGCTCTATTACGTCCTGGTAGATTTGATAGACAGATAACCGTTAACTATCCTGATGTTAAGGGTAGAGAGGAGATACTAAAGGTGCATTCAAGAGGTAAGCCTTTAGGTCCTGATGTTAACCTTAAAACTATTGCTAAATCTACTTCAGGCTTTACAGGTGCCGACCTTGAAAATCTTCTTAACGAATCTGCACTTTTGGCTGTTCGTCATAAGAAAAAGGCTATAACTCAGGTTGAGATAGAGGAAGCAACTATCAAGGTTGTTATGGGCGCCGAAAAGAAATCACATGTCGTTTCTGATAAGGATAAGATGGTTACTGCATACCACGAAGCAGGTCATGCAGTTGTTTCTTACTTCTTACCAACTCAAGACCCTGTGCATCAGATTTCTATTATCCGCAGGGGCATGGCGGCAGGTTATACGATGTATCTTCCTACCGAAGAGAAAGGCCATACTTCAAGAAATCAGATGCTTGAACAAATTTGTTCATTGCTTGGCGGACGTGCTGCAGAGCAATTAACACAGGATGATATATGCACGGGCGCTTCTAATGATATTGACCGCGCAACCGACCTTGCAAGAAAGATGGTTACCAAATTTGGTATGAGCGAGAAACTCGGTCTTGTATCATACGGAAATGATAATAACGAAGTCTTCTTAGGAAGAGATTTCTCTTCAACACCAAATTATTCTGAAAAAACCGCTGCGGCAATTGATGAAGAAATTGAAAATATTGTTATGCAACAGTACAAAAAAGCTTTGCAACTTCTTACAGATGCTATGTCTAAGGTGCACGAGGTAGCGAAAATTCTTTTTGAAAATGAAAAGATTTCGGGTGAAGAATTTATAGCTATTATGGAAAAAGAGTAAAAAGGAAACTCCTTAGGCGTTGTACTCTAAAGGACAGTAATTTAAAAAGCAGAAACGAAATTCGTTTCTGCTTTTGTTATATAAGGTCTTAGGATATCCTAAAGAATTGGAAAATACGCCGTACATTTTCCCTGCTTGTTACGGTATGAGACAAATCGAAGCTTTTATATTCCTTGACTTATAATTTCATTCCAAGCCGTTTTATGTTGGAATTTGATTGTTTCATCATTTTTTAGCAATTCAACATATCTATCAATGAACTCAGCGGGTTCTATAACAAGACGCAGATAATATTTGAGCGTGGTGTAAACCCCGTTTACGATTACTTGACAACCATGAATCTGGGCGATTTTCTGGATTTCTGTTTCGATTGCATCCCAGTCTGCAGAATCCATATTTGCAGTGGTTAGCAGGTAATAACGGTCAGTGTTATGAACCTTGAACTTCTCGTAAGCATCACGAACCAACTGAGGAGTGATTTGAATCTCATGCTTGATTTCTACACCCTCATATGCAGTGTCATTTTCGTTGTTTATATCAATATCTCCGATGCGACCCGATTGAGAATCTGCAGAGTTATGAGAAGCAAGAGAACACAGAACCTTTCCGTCATATCGTGCAACCTGTCCTATCATACACTGATAGGCTGCATAAATTGCCAATGTAGGCAAACGAGAGGCGCCGTGGCAAGAATAGCGATAAGTAAAATGCTTTTCAAGCAGTTTAATAATTTTGGCAATAGAAAGACTGTGAGGTTTTGCCAATTCAATATTCATGCTATCTCTTTTCTTAATAAGCAATTTGAAGAAGTATAAAAGCACTCTATCTGGGTCAACTCCGTGTACTTGTACTTGGTCAATCACATTCAAAAAGGCGGTTTTTACCGCAACAGGTGTGATTTTTCCCGGATAATTAAGTGTGTATGGATGGGGTTGTTCAAAAGAGCGAGTTAACCAACCGGCCTCAGACATTGCTGGAAAACTTACAGATTTTAAAAACGGTGTTATTGATTGCTTATCAATATTTCTTCCTGCAAAACCATTTTCGATTTGTGCTTGATGGTTGCGAATGTCTTGTGCTGGGTCAACTATTTTATGGATGAGCAAAGTTGTCAGTACCGCAACCATTCCTTTGTTCCCCTCGGAACGGTCAACAAGTAATTTAATCCAGTTATCAACATCTGTATTGAGAGAAGTTGTGTAGTCGTTTCGAGATGTCGCTTCTAATGCTCTGGCATATACATCACTTATAATTTCACTATGATTTGGCATTCGACTCACCTCCAAAAAATTGATTATTGATTTCTTTTGCCACTGCCTTAATCATAGGCACACAAACAGAATTACCAAGTTGTTTATATTGCTCTCCAGTAGAACTAACTTTGATATAGTTTTCGGGGAAACCCATGATTTTCCAACATTCATTGATGGTCAGTTTTCGCACATGATTGTCCGTGGTTAATACAAAGTATCTGCCAGAGGATTCCTGTGAGGGTAATGTTGGATGAATGCCAAGCACAGAATAAATGCGATTTGGTTGTTTATGAACGCGAGACAGATGCTCTGTGCCAGGTCTCACACCCACTTTGCGAATGGATTTGTTTCTGTAGCCTGCAAAAATCAACCCGGAACCAGGTTGCTGTTTTGGATTTTCAATGAGAGTATAATCCGTAGGGTCTAAATATTCAAACTCACCTTCAGTATCCAGGCATTCAAACAAGCGACCTCTTGGAACTGTTTGGAGTTTATCAAAATCAAATTTACCATTCAAAGAACCAATGATGATAATTCTCTCACGGTTCTGTGGCACACCATAATCTGAACCGTTGAGAACTCTCCAAGATGTGGAATAGCCGAGGTCCTCTAACTTATTAAGAATGGTCTGCAGTGTTTTGCCGCCGTTGTGATGAACCAAATGTTTTACATTCTCTAAGAATACGACAGAGGGTTTCTTTTCGTTAAGGATTCTGCAAATATCAAAGAACAACGTTCCTCTAGTATCGCCAAAACCTTTTTGCTTTCCAGAAATGCTGAACGGTTGACAAGGAAATCCAGCACACAGAATATCATGGTCCGGAATAGATTTCTCATCAATTTTGGTTATATCTCCAAACGGTTCCTCGCCAAAATTCTCATTGTATGTACGCTGACACTCTGCATTTATATCACTGGAGAAAACACATTCAAATCCTTGTGAATCCATTCCTAAGCGGATACCACCGATTCCACAAAACAAATCAATGAACTTAATCGTTTTAGCCATATGTTTCTCCTTTCGACGATTTTTTAAAAAATTCTATTTTGTATTATAGCACAAAAACCTTATTTATACAAGAAAGAATTATAAAAAAACTGACGTGTAGAAATTTCTACACATCAGTTTTACTGTCCTTAAGAGTGCGATTCTTATGGAGTTTCCTTTTTTTGTAACACGAAATATTTAAAGGAATAAAATATAAGAGAGAAATTGCATAAAGGTCGTGTTAATTTTGAATAGTATTTTAAGTTTAAATTTGATAAAAACCGGAGAAGAAGTATTGATTGAACAAAATTTTTTATCGGGCAAAATCCGAGAGAGAACATATGATTTTGGTGTTATAAAGGGTGCTTTAATAAAATGTATTGGCAGGAGTGCTTTAGGTGACCCTACTGCATATAAAATCGGTGGTACAACCTTTGCTCTAAGGAGTAAAGATGCTGAAAAAATTATTGTCAGACGAGCACAATGATTAAGAAAAAATATGCTATCAAGAAAAAAGAAAAATTACTTAAAGTGGCAATTGCAGGGAATCCAAATGTTGGTAAAAGTACAATATTTAACGCTCTAACAGGAATGCACCAACATACAGGAAATTGGCCCGGTAAAACAGTAAGTAATGCTGTTGGCTATATGAGAGGGCGAGATAGGGTATATCAAATGATTGATATACCGGGAACGTATTCTTTATATCCTAATTCTGCCGAAGAAGAAATTGCGAGAGACTTCTTAATATCAAATGATTTTGATGCAGTTTTAATTGTGTGTGATGCTGGATGTATTGAAAAAAATCTAGGGTTTGTGTTGCAGGTTACCGAATGTTGCAAAAATGTATTGATATGTGTAAACCTTATTGATGAGGCAAAGAAGAAAGGAATAGTTATAGATGTAAAAAAACTCTCAAAAACACTAAATATTCCGGTTGTTGATATCGTCGCCCATAAGAAGAATGGAATTAAAAAACTTAAAAATTTTATTGAAGATTTTTTCGATGAAAAACATAAGAAAGAGCCAACAAAAATTTTATATTCTAATTATATTGAAGAGGAAATAGAAAGAATCGAGAAAACGTTCTCTAATAGAGAAAACTCACGATTTTTTGCTATTAAAATTTTGGAGGGCGAAAGGGAAATTTTAAAAGAGGAAAACATAGAAGAAATAATAAATTCTTGCGAAATGTCTCTTAAAATTAAAGGATACTCACTTGAAAATGTAAGGAATGAAATTAGACATACTAAAATTACAAAGGCAAATTTCATTTCACAAAAGTGCAAAATTGTGCTTGAGAACAGCAAGGATAAAGATGTGATTTTAGATAAATTTCTAACAGGAAAATACACCGCAATTCCAATTATGCTCATAATGGTAGCTTTTGTTTTTTGGGTTACTATAGAGGGTGCTAATTTTCTGTCGGGTTATCTTTCTAACGTTATGTTTTTCTTAGAGGATAAACTATATATATTTCTTAATTTTATTAAAGTTCCAAATGGGTTATCAGATGCTATAACTTTTGGAGGTTTTAGAATTCTTGGTTGGGTAGTATCAGTTATGCTTCCACCCATGGCAATATTTTTCCCATTTTTCACTATTCTTGAAGATACGGGATATCTTGCAAGAATAGCATATAATCTTGATAAGCCTTTTTATAGATGCAATGCCTGCGGAAAGCAAGCGTTAACAATGTGTATGGGGTTTGGTTGTAATTCGGTTGGAGTTACAGGGGCTCGTATCATAGATTCGGGCAGAGAGAGAATACTTGCTATTCTTACAAATAATTTTATGCCGTGCAATGGTAGATTCCCAATGCTTATAACCTTTATCACAATTTACTTTTTGGGAGTTTATAAAAGTAATTATTATGAAAGTTTTTTTGCGGCAATTTTATTAGCATTACTAATTTTATTTGCAATTCTTGTATCATTTGCAGTTACGAAAATGCTTTCTGTTACGATACTTAAAGGTGTACCTTCTTCTTATATACTCGAATTGCCTTCTTATCGAAAACCGGAGTTTTCAAAGGTTATAGTGAGGTCTTTATTTGATAGAACACTCTTTGTTTTAGGCAGAGCGGTTGCTGTAGCCTTACCGGCAGGATTTGTTATTTGGATACTTGGAAACGTCAAATTTCAAGATAATTCCATTCTTGTTTTGTTATCACAATTTTTAAATCCAATCGGTGTTTTTCTTGGTTTAGATGGAGTTATTTTACTTTGCTTTATTTTAGGTACACCCGCAAATGAAATCGTCGTACCATTGATGTTAATGACTTATCTGCAAAATTCAACAATTTCAGAAATAGGTGATTATGCTTTTCTTGAAAAAGTATTATCAAGTAATGGATGGGATATCAAAAAAGCTGTGTGCGTAGTTATATTTACAATATTCCATTGGCCTTGTGCAACTACAATATTAACGATAAAAAAAGAAACGGGAAGTCTTAAATGGACATTCTTTTCAATTTTAATACCAACCTCAATCGGCGCGCTGTTATGTATAATAATTAATTATTTATTAAAAATAGTTTTGTAATATTTTTGTAATTTTCAAAAAGTTGATTTTGTAGTGAGAATATGATATAATCACTAAAAAATGGGTTATTTTGACTTGATAAATAATAAGTTATACTTCGCAGAGGTGTTCTATGGACGATAATGAATTATTTAGTTGCAGTAGTTCGGATGATGAGTCTTCTGAAAACGTTTCTCTCGATTTAAACAGTTTTTCACAAAAGGCACAGTCAGAAGAAACTAAGGGCAAAAAAAAGAAAAATAAATCAAAGAAAAATATGATTTTAAAAGCCTTTTTAACCGTTTTTCTTGTTTGCGTTATTACAGGTAGTATTGTTGTTGGGTCTTTTATCCTTTATGCTTTTACAATGATTGATGCAACTATGGATGAAGATTTAAACAACTTAAAACTGAATTTTACTACCACAATATATGTAGATAACGGCAAGGGTTATGAAGAATATCAGCGTTTGCACGGCGAATTTAACCGCATTTGGATTGCATACGATAAGGCGGCAATTAATAATAAAGACGAGGATTACGATGGTATTCCTCAAATGCTTGCAAATGCTTTTGTTGCCATTGAGGATAAGCGCTTTTTTGACCATGACGGTGTAGACTGGAAGAGAACAATTGGTTCATTTGTTAATATGTTTGTGCCTATTTATTCTTCGCGTCAGGGTGGTTCAACTATTACACAACAGTTGGTTAAAAACCTTACAGGCGATTCTTCGCAGAAGCCAAGCCGTAAGGTTAGAGAGATTATGCGTGCAAGATTTCTTGAGAGCAATTATTCTAAGGATGTAATTCTTGAGTGTTATCTTAACACTATTGCTATGGGACATGGAATGTATGGTGTTGAAGTTGCTTCTAACTATTATTTTGGAAAGAGTGCAAAAGATTTAACTATTACCGAATGTGCTTGTTTGGCTTCAATTGCAAAAAGTCCTACTTATTACGCTCCTGATGATTACCCCAAAGAAAATGCAGCACGTAGAAAATTAGTGCTTTCGGCAATGCTTGAACAGGGCTATATTTCACAAGAGGAGTATGATAGTTCGGTCAACGAAGAATTAAAAGTAGCTTCGCTTGATGAAAATATTAAGGAAACAGATGTTAATTCCTACTTTGTAGACGCTTTAATCAAACAAGTTGTTGAAGATTTGTGTGATAAATACGGTTATGAGAAAGAACACGCATTTAATAACTTCTATAGTGGCGGTTATAAGATTTATGCTACCTTGAATCCAAAGATTCAATCGGCACTTGAAAGTGTTTTTACTAATGAATCTATCGTTTATAAGGATAAAGAAGGCAACGTATTACAGGCTGCTATGACAGTTATGGATTATTCAGGCAATGTTGTTGGGCTAGTAGGAGGCGTTGGTGAGAAAAAAGGTAATCTCGTGTTTAATAACGCAACCGAGGCTATCCGTCAACCCGGTTCTTCAATAAAACCGCTTTCTGCCTATACTCCTGCTATTGAAAATAATTTGATTACCTATTCAACTATTTTAAATGATAAGGCAACTAATTATAATGGTTGGACTCCCGTTAATTACAACCGTTTCTATAACGGAAATGTAACTGCGGTTAATGCTCTTGAACGTTCACTTAATACAATACCGGTATATCTTGTGAATAAGTTTGGCAGACAAAAAGCTTATGATTATATAACACAAAATTTTGGTGTTAAAACACTTAATGATTTTGATGCGGATTTATCTCCACTCGGAATGGGCGGAACAAACGGTGGTATGACTACTATTGAATCGGCAGCAGCATTTGCCGCTTTTGGCAATACGGGACTTTATTATGAGCCAATACTCTATACAAAGGTTTGCGACCAAAAAGACAAGGTTATCCTTGAAAACAAAACTTCAGCCAAACTTGCTATGAGTGAAGATACTGCAACTGTTATGAATCATATGCTTCGTCAGGTTGTTGAAGGTGATGACGGCACCGGTAAAAGAGCGTTGTCTTATGTTACAAATCAACCGATTTTTGCTAAAACAGGTACTTCTAACAGCAACAATGATAAATGGTTCGTTGGTGGTACTCCATATTATGTGGCTTCTTGTTGGTGCGGATTTTCAGAGCAGAAAGCTATACCAAAATCACAGTATAATCTCGCAATAGAACTTTGGGGTAAATCTATGAGTAAAATTCACTCAGGACTCAAAGAAAAGACCTTTAGTGACAGCTCTTATGCTGTCGAGAAGTATTTCTGCAAGAACACTGGCTTACTTGCTAATGAAACATGTGAGTCGGTGGCGAAGGGTTGGTATAAAAAGAACAATATTCCGAAATATTGTACTACTCACTCGGGAGAGCCATACACGGAGAAAAAGCCCGAAGAAGAAACGGTCTCTACTACTACTACTTCTTCTTCTTCAACTGCTTCTAATACCTCTTCTGTAACTTCGGGAACATCCTCTGCATCTTCTCAAAGTAGCACAGCGCAATAATGAATAACACCCCGATAGATTTTGCTCTTATCGGGGTGTTTTAACGAAAACTAAATACAGGATGATAAATGTTGAATTTTAAAAGTATAGAACTTACTGATTACAGTTTACTAAAAAAATATTTAAAAGATGAAAAAGAACTTTCCTGTGAAAATTCTTTTCCAAATCTTTTTTTATGGCATGGGGATATTTTAAATAAGTATTTAATTTATCAAGATGCTTTGATAATAAAAACACAAGATAAAGATAAAGTTCTTTACCGCTTACCAATAGGCTCAAATTTCAATAGCGTGATGGAGCTTTTAAGAGACCCACAAACTAAAAATCTTCCCGATTTCTATTGTTACGAGGGTGAAACTTTTAAAAATTTCCGAAAACAATATGGCGATGAATTTGAAATTTTAGAGTGCAGAGATGAATTTGAATATATTTATAAATCGGAAGATTTAATAAATTTATCAGGGAAAAAATTTCATTCGAAAAGAAACCATATTTCTTCTTTTTCTAAGAAATACAATTGGAGATATGAGAGAATAACCGAGCAAAACATTGACAAAGTTAACGAATGTGCAAAAAAATGGTATTTAGAAAATGCTGAAAAATCTGACGATTCTCTATCTATTGATAAAAATGAGAGCAAAACTTTAATTAAAAATATGGAATCTCTTGATTTGGTGGGTGGCGCTATTTTTGTTGATGAAGAAGTGGTCGCTTTTACAATTGGAACTTCAATTAATGATAGAATTTTTGATATTATGGTTGAAAAAGCACTTCCGGAGTTTGCAACTGCATACGCGGTTATAAATAGGGAATTTGCTAAAAATGAACTGTTTGGTTACGAGTTTATTAACAGGGAAGATGATATGGGGATTGAGGGGCTCAGAAAGGCAAAACTTTCATATAAACCTGAAATATTATTAAAAAAATACTATTGTTATTATAAGGGTAAACGGAATGAGAAAAAATGATGTAAAATACATTTACGAATATACTTTTGGCAATGATGACAACTTTTTTGATAGATTGTTTGAATGTGCAAATAGTTGTTGTAAGACTTATAAAAAAGACGGTGAAATAGTGTCTATTTTATTTCTCTTACCTGTTAATTTAACTAATCAAAACCAAACACAAAAAGCCGTGTATCTTTTTGCAGCCGCAACACATCCAAAACATAGAAATTGCGGATATATGTCAAAACTTATAAATAGAATTAAAGGCGAAAGTAAATTTCCGATTATACTCAAACCATCAAATGAAAACCTAATCGAATTTTATGAAAAATTAGAATTCAGAAAGTTTATTGCAAAACATAATGGTGATAATAACTTTGCGATTGTGCCTGCAGAAGAATTTTCCTGTGTTTTCGAAAAAGATGAACTTGATGGCGATTTTACTGCAATGATATACGGCGAAGCAGATTTCAATATTAATGGGATAACATTTGAATATACAATGGAATAAAAACACCTTTGGGTGTTTTTATTTTTTTTGAACCTTTTTCGACAGTATTTTCAAACCGCAGAATGTATAATATTTTAGGAGGGGGGGATTTTTTGGTTGTATATGTTGATGTTTTAATTGCTATTAATACAATAATTGATTATTTTTTAATAAAAATCACAGAACATTTTTTAAAAAGTAAATCTTCTGTATTACGTCATATTTTAGCGTCAGTCCTTGGTGGTTTTTCTTCTCTTTACATATTTTTAAACGGCACATCTGCATTGGTTGATTTCTTCTTTCAATGCACAATTTCTTTTTTTATTGTTATAATTTGTTTTTATGAAAAAAACTTTAAAAAGATATTTTTTTCTTTTTTAATTTTACAAACAGTTACATGTTGTTATACCGGCTTCGCCATCCTTTTTGTTAACTATTTAGATTTAAAAGGAATGATAGTAAACAACTCTATTGTTTATTATAAAATTTCACCTATTGTTTTGATTGTGGGTACTGCGGCTTTTTATTTAGTTTTCAGTGTTTTACATTTAGTGTTTACTAAAAATGCTGTTGTTAGCGAAAAATGTACGCTTAGTATTTGGGCAAATGGCAAATGCATCGAAACGACCGCAATAATTGATACAGGAAATTCTATCGAGGATGCAATGAGCAATAGTGAAGTTATAATAACAAACGATAAGAATATTTATATGCTTTTTGGAGAAAATGCATTTGATAATTTTGATTTAAAAAACCGATATCGCAAAATACCGTGTAGTACAATTTCAGGAGAGTGTATCTTAGAGGGCCTAAGATGTGATTTTTGTTATGCGGTTTGTGACAATAAGAAAGTAAAGCTTGAAAAACCTATTCTGGTTGTTTCAAAAACACAACTTTGTGATGAGTATGAAGCGATTATAAATCCAAGAATATTTTTATAGATATGGGGAACTAATATGTATTTAATAAGAAATTTTATTTTGAAAATTTTAAATAAATTAGGTTTAACAAGACCTGTTTTTTATATAAATGGTGCAGAAACTTTGCCGCCACCTTTAAATGCAGATGAAGAGAAAAAATTGCTGCTTTTAAAGGACGAAGATGCAAAGGAAAAATTAATAGTACATAATTTGCGCTTGGTTGTATATATTGCAAAGAAATTTGATGCTACAACTAACATCAATATAGAAGATTTAATATCAATTGGCACTATTGGGCTTATAAAGGCGGTAAACACCTTTTCAATTGAGAAAAACATAAAGTTAGCCACCTATGCTTCAAGATGTATAGAAAACGAAATTCTGATGTATTTAAGAAAAGCTTCTTCCCAAAAGAATGAAATTTCTATTGATGAGCCGCTAAATACAGATTGGGATGGAAATGAGCTTTTACTATCTGATGTTTTGGGTAGTGATAGTGATGAAATTTGCCGAGTAATTGAACAAGAAGATGAAAGGGAGATAATCATACACTTTGTTGATAAATTACCGCCCAGAGAAAAACAAATAATGCAAATGCGTTTTGGTATGAATGGATATAATGAGTATACACAAAAAGACGTTGCAGATTGTCTTGGCATTTCTCAATCATATATTTCAAGACTTGAGAAAAGAATAATTACAAAATTAAAAAAACAAATTGAAAAAGTTGTATAGTTATAGTAAAATATTATCGGTGAGATAATGTATTTTTTTCTGTATTTACTTTTTATGAATGTTTTTTCTGTTTTTATTTGCGTAGTAGATAAAGAAAATGCTAAAAGCGGAAGATGGCGAATTAGCGAAAAAAAGTTGCTTTTTATTGCGCTTATTGGCGGAAGTTTTGCAATGTATTTTACTATGCGGTTAATAAGACATAAAACACTTCATAAAAAATTTATGTTTGGTTTGCCGTTTCTTATTATTTTGCATACTATGTTAATAGCTTATGTTTGCAAATTTTTTTATTGACAAATACTTTGTTAAGTAATATTATAATAATGTCTTCAGGGCGAGGTGCAATTCCTCACCGGCAGTTAAAGCCTGCGAGCCTTTTTAGGTTGATTTGGTGAAATTCCAAAGCCGACGGTTAAAGTCCGGATGGGAGAGACGTATATTATGTATCATAGCCCTGTCGTATTATCGGCAGGCTTTATTTTTTAGGGGTGTTTTTAATGAGAACAAATAGCGTAAAAAAATTAACGGTTTCAGCAATTTTAGGAGCTTTTGGTTTTATATTAATGCTTATTGAATTTCCATTGCCTTTCATCATACCATCATTTGTTAAGATGGATTTTTCAGAATTACCTGCACTAATAGCCGCTTTTGCTTACGGTCCATTATATGGCGTTCTTGTTTGTTTACTTAAGAATGTTATGCATCTGTTTGTGACTACTTCGGCAGGGGTTGGAGAACTTTCAAATTTTATACTTGGTGCAATTTTCGTTGGAATGACAGGTATTGTTTACAAAAAAATGCATTCGAGAAAGGGAGCGCTGATTGGCTCATTAACTGGTGCCACTTTAATGGCAATAATTAGTGTATTTACCAATTTATTTGTTGTGTATCCGGCTTATGTAGTAATATACGGAATGCCTATGGAGGCAATTCTTTCTATGTATCAGGCATTACTTCCAACTGCCAATACGTTGTTTAAGGCCCTTGTGATATTTAACCTACCATTTAATTTAATTAAAGGTATTATCGAGGCACTACTTTGTTTTGCTATATACAAAAGAATATCCCCAATTATTAAAAGTGAGAAAAAAAGCGAAAAAGATTAATTTTTGCTTGACAATGACATATTATGTGATAAAATACTATAAGAAAATAAAATATTCCTTATCAAGAGTGACGGAGGGACTGGCCCTGTGAAGTCCGGCAACCTGATTATTTAAGGTGCTAACCAGCGGAAATTTTCCGAAAGATGAGGGCATGAGAAGTTTGCCGTTTCTTTTTGGAAACGGCTTTATTTTTTAGGAGGTTTAAAATGGCTAAATTATTATTTACTTCAGAATCAGTAACGGAAGGTCATCCCGATAAAGTGTGTGATAACATTTCCGATGCAATACTTGATGAAATTTTAAAACAGGATAAAAATGCACGTGTTGCTTGCGAAACATTTTGTACAACCGGCTGTGTAACCGTAATGGGTGAAATCACGACTTCGGCTATCGTTGATATACCCTCAATTGTTAGAAAAACAGTTTGCGATATTGGTTACTGTGACCATACTTCAGGCTTTGACGGAAACACCTGTGCGGTTAATGTTTGCATTGATAAACAGTCGGCGGATATTGCAATGGGTGTTGATAATTCGCTAGAGTTTAAAGATGGCGAAGATAATGATGAATATAATCTTCACGGTGCGGGTGACCAAGGTATGATGTTTGGTTTTGCTTGTAACGAAACCGAGGAATTGATGCCTTTATCAATTTCACTAGCTCACAAGCTTTCAAAGCGTTTAACCGATGTTAGAAAAAGCGGCATACTTGATTACTTAAAACCTGATGGAAAAACCCAGGTCACAGTTGAATATGATAACAATGTTGCAAAGAGAGTTGATGCTGTTGTTGTTTCTTCACAACATAGTGCTGATGTTGAACTTTCGGTTCTCCGCGAAGATATATTAAGGGAAGTTATTAAACCGATAATTCCTGAAAATCTTATTGATAACGAAACTAAATTCTATATCAATCCAACAGGAAGATTTGTGATTGGCGGACCTTGCGGTGATACCGGTCTTACAGGAAGAAAGATTATCGTTGATACCTATGGCGGTTTCGCTCGTCACGGTGGTGGTGCTTTTTCGGGTAAGGACCCCACAAAAGTTGACAGAAGTGCCGCTTATGCTGCCCGTTATGTTGCAAAAAACATCGTTGCGGCAGGTCTTGCAGATAAATGTGAAATTCAATTAGCTTATGCTATTGGTGTAGCAAAGCCTGTTTCGGTTATGATAGATACTTTCGGAACCGGTAAATACAGTGATGAAAAAATTACTGATGCGGTTAATAAAGTATTTGATTTAAGACCCTCGGCTATTATCGATAAACTTAATTTACGCAATCCAATTTATAGGCAAACTGCGGCTTATGGTCATATGGGAAGATGCGATATAGAACTTCCTTGGGAAAAAACCGATAAGGTTCAAGAATTGCTTAACTCGATAAAATAGAAGGTAAAAAAATGTTTGAAATTTTAAGAAACGAAAAACTTAACGAAACTGTTTTTCTTTTGGAAATATCGGCGCCGCTTATTGCTAAAAAAGTAATGCCCGGTCAGTTTATTATGCTTCGTGTCGATGAAAAAGGCGAGAGAATTCCTTTGACCGTTGAAGATTTTAACCGCGAAGATGGAACTATTACAATAGTTTTTCAAGCGGTGGGTTACACAACTATGAAACTATCAACACTCAAAATGGGTGATTTTATTGCCGACTGTGTTGGTCCACTTGGTTGTCCTACTGAGTTTGGTGCGCCTAAAAAGGCTATAGTAATTGGTGGCGGTGTTGGATGTGCTATTGCATATCCACAAGCAAAGGCGCTTTATAATATGGGTGTTAAAACTGATGTTATTGTAGGTTTTAGAAATAAAGATATAGTTATTCTTGAAGATGAAATGCGCAAGGTTTGCAATAATTATTTTATCACAACTGATGACGGAAGTTATGGCGAGAAAGGCTTCGTTACTGATGTTCTCAAAAGACTTATTGCAAATGAAACTTATGATTTAGTTATTGCTATTGGACCTATTCCAATGATGAAATTTGTTTCTAAGGTTACCGAAGAATACGGGATAAAAACTATCGTTAGCCTTAATCCAATTATGATTGACGGAACTGGTATGTGCGGAGGCTGTCGTGTTAATGTTGGTGGAGAAATCAAGTTTGCTTGTGTTGATGGCCCTGATTTTGATGGCCATAAGGTTGATTTTGATGGCTTGATGCGTAGAAACACCTTTTATAAGGAAGAGGAACACGCTTGTAGGCTTGGAGGTGCGCACAATGGCTAATATGTCACTGAAAAAGGTTGTTATGCCCGAGCAAGAGCCAACAGTTAGAAACAAAAATTTCTATGAGGTTTCTCTTGGTTATACACCTGAAATGGCAATAGAGGAGGCAACTCGTTGTCTTAATTGTAAAAATAAGCCTTGTGTTTCGGGATGTCCCGTTAATGTGCAAATTCCTGAATTTATTTCTTTGGTTGCTGATGGTGAATTTGAAAAAGCATACCAAACGATTAAGGAAACAAATGCATTGCCCGCAGTTTGCGGTAGAGTTTGTCCTCAGGAATGTCAATGCGAGGGTAAGTGCGTTAGAGGTATTAAGGGCGAAAGCGTTGCTATCGGTAGATTAGAGCGTTTTGTAGCTGACTATCATTTATCAAACTCTAATGAAAAGAATGTCGTTAAGTGCGAAAGCAACGGTATCAAGGTAGCAGTTGTAGGTGCAGGTCCTTCGGGATTAACTTGCGCAGGTGACCTTGCAAAACTTGGATATAGTGTTACGGTTTTTGAAGCCTTTCATACTGCAGGTGGTGTTCTTGTATATGGTATACCTGAGTTTAGATTGCCCAAAAACATTGTTAAGAAAGAAATTGAGGCTTTAGAAGAATTAGGCGTTGAAATTAAAACCGATATGGTAATCGGTAAAATTCTTTCGGTTGATGAACTTTTCGATATGGGTTATAAGGCAGTTTACATTGGCACAGGCGCAGGTCTTCCTATGTTTATGGGTATTGAGGGCGAAGATAGTGTTGGTGTTTACTCGGCAAATGAATTCTTAACCCGTATAAATCTTATGAAAGCTTATCTTAACGATTATGATACGCCAATTAAGAATTCAAACTCAGTTGCGGTTGTTGGTGGCGGTAATGTTGCTATGGATGCGGCACGCTGTGCGAAACGTGTTGGTGCCGAAAACGTATATATTATTTACAGACGCGGCGAAGAAGAAATGCCTGCAAGAAAAGAAGAGATTCATCATGCAAAAGAAGAGGAAATCGAATTTAAGCTTCTTTGCAATCCCATTAAAATAATAGCCGATGAAGAGGGTAGAGTTGTTGGTATTGAATGCATTAAAATGGAGCTTGGCGAACCCGATGCTTCAGGCAGAAGAAGACCGATAGAAATACCAAAATCTAACTTTGTTCTCGATGTTGATGCAGTTATAATGGCACTTGGTACATCACCAAATCCATTAATTAAAAATACAAATGCCGAAATTGAAACAAATAAACGCGGTTGTTTAATAGTTGATGATAGTATGAAAACAACTAAAACAGGTGTTTATGCAGGAGGCGATGCAGTTACAGGTGCGGCTACTGTTATACTCGCTATGGGAGCAGGAAAAACGGCTGCAAAATCAATAGATGAATTTTTAAAAAAGTGTTGACAATATAAAATATTTGGTGTAAAATTTTTATAATGATTTTTAAAGAAAGGGTGGCAGATATGTCTAAAAATGTTTCGTTTCGATTTTACTTTAGTAATAAGGACTGTCTGTGCATCGTTTAAACCGTTGAGTAATTCAACGAACTTTAACAATTAGTACGGTCAGCCCGCATTTCGTTATGCTTTTATTTAAGTATAAAGAATTGCGGGTATTTTTTTGGAGGAAAAAGCAATGAATGAAAAAATGTTAGCGCTTGGCAAAAAGAGTTCAATAATCAGAGAGATATTTGAATATGGTAATAAAAGACGCGCCGAAATTGGTGCGGAAAACGTTTATGATTTTAGCCTTGGAAACCCAAGTATTCCGGCTCCCCAAAAGGTTAATGATGTTATTGAAAATTTAATTAAAAATAGCGACCCCGTTGCTCTTCATGGGTACACTTCAGCACCTGGAGATTATTCGGTGAGAACTGCAATCGCAAACAGTATTAACGATAGATTTGCACTTTTGATTAAGCCTGAACTTATTTATATGACTTGTGGTGCCGCTGCTTCACTTACAATTTGCTTAAACGCTCTTTTGAATATGGACGATGAAGTTATTGTGTTAGCACCGTTTTTCCCTGAATACCGCGTTTTTATTGAAAACGCAGGTGGAGTTGTTAAGGTTGTAATGTGTGATGAAAAGGCTTTCCATATTGATTTCGAGGCACTTGAAAAGGCAATAACTCCTAAAACTAAAGCAATTATTGTAAATTCACCCAACAATCCGACAGGTGCAGTTTTACCAAAATCAGATATTGAAAAATTTTCTTCACTTCTCCAAAAAAAGCAAAAAGAGTTTAATAATGATATTTTCATTCTTGCCGATGAGCCATATAGAGAACTTGTTTACGGTGGTCTCGAGGTTCCTTATATACCGAATTTTTATGATAATACAATAGTTTGCTATTCATACAGTAAATCACTCTCCATCCCCGGCGAAAGAATAGGCTATATATTCATTCCCAAGACGGTATGTGAGCATGACCTTGTGTACGCTTCCGTATGCGGTGCAGGCAGACAGTTGGGCTTTGTTAACGCCCCTGCCCTTTTCCAGCGTGTAGCGGCACTTTGTGACGGTGAAACTGCGGATGTATCGGTTTATCAGCACAATGCAGAGTTACTGTACAACAGCCTCACAAAAATGGGTTTTGAATGCATAAAGCCGGGCGGAACATTCTATCTTTTGATAAAATCCCCCATCGAGGATGCAAACGAGTTCTGTCTTAAAGCTCGTGAGTTCGACCTTTTGATTGTCCCGACGGACAGCTTTATGTGCAAGGGCTATGTCAGAATTGCACATTGCGTACCCACGGAACGCATAGAGCGTTCGCTTTCAGCTTTTGAAAAGCTTGCAAAGTGTTATTTTTAAGGTTTAAATCCATATAAGCAAAATAAAAATCAGGCAAATAATTGCGTGATTTTTTTTGCAGTATAAAAATTTAAAGTGTTTATAAGCCCCAATCTTTCAAAACGTTCTTTGTTGATAAAGGTGGGATCTC
>JAZUMI010000049.1:0-39483 GCA_045603505.1 Acutalibacteraceae bacterium | reverse complement strand
CATCTTGTCGATGTATTCCATTATCTGTGCCTGAATATCATCGTTAATTTTTCTGCCATCTTCATAATACTGTGTGCAAGCTTCGGTTGTTACTGTGAAACCCTGAGGAACAGGAAGACCGATTTTGGTCATTTCTGCAAGGTTTGCACCCTTACCACCAAGGAGCTCACGCATGCTAGCGTCACCTTCACTAAAAAGGTAAACAAACTTGTGACTCATCAAGAATCAACCTCCTATAAAATTTTTATGGCATTACCATAATTTGCAAAATTAGTACTCACACGAGTATCCAAAATATTATAGCAGATATTTGGAAAAAAATAAAGCATTTTTTTCGAAAAAGGCTAATTTTGATAAAATTAGGTAATTTTTAACACAAAGAATTGAAAAAAAGGGTGTGTTTTTGCCGATTTTACTGTATATAAATGCACAAAAAAGAAAACGCGGAGAAATTTCCGCGTTTTGTCTTACTTTTTGAATTTAATTATTCTAAGAATTACAGGTGCGAGAATAATATTTGTTGCAACTTCAAAGAGGAAATTGCCACCTGCAAGACCCAAGAACATATAAGCGGCAGTGTTTTCAAAACCTGCACCTGCGCCCCATGCGGCAATAGTGCTCATGAAAAATACACTACATCCAAGTAAAAATACACCTGTATTAACGAGGGGGCAAACTATTGCGGCTACCATAACTGCGATATATTGGTTGTATTTTTCGAGAAGTTTATAGGTGAGTCCTGCTGCAAGTCCGCAAAGTGTTCCTTTAACTAAAACTGTTATAACCGTTCCTATTATATCCACTGCAAAAAATGCAGCCGCATCACCGCTAAGAAACACAGCAACACCGAAAACGAAGCCAAGCCATGCGCCTATTTTGTATCCGCAAAGTGTGGCACCGATAACTATCGGAACTAATACAAGAGAGATAGAGAACATCCCGAACCTTATAAAAGACCCCATAAGTTGCAGAATGATTACGAGTGCGGTTAAAATACCGCCCAATACAAGTTTTTGAGTTTGTGCCTGTGTGTTTTTTGTCATAAAATTACCTCCGATACTGTCCCTTTAGGGTACAGTTCATAATATTTGCAAACCATGTATAACACGGGAATTGCCTAGTTGTATTTATTGTAAATTTCTTTTAAACCATCAAGCAAAAGGTTTTCGTTATAAATAATGGTGTGATTACAGAACGGAATAATTTCTTTAGAAAGACCACCAGTTGCAACGACTGTAGCAGTAGCACCCAATTCATATTCGATGCGGTTTATCAGCCCATCAAGCATACCGGCAGTTCCATAAACGAGGCCTGATTTCATCGAATCGACCGTATTTGTGCCGATGACGTTTTCGGGAGCGTTAATGTGAATGGAGGGAAGTTGAGCAGTGTTTTCACTTAGGGCTTTAAGTGTTAAACGAACTCCTGCGGCAATAGCACCCCCACGGAAAAAACCGTTTTCATCAACAACACTTACAGTTGTAGCAGTTCCCATATCAATGATAATGCAGGGAAGGGTATATTCTGCTAGTGCGCCGACAGCACCAGCGACAAGGTCAGCGCCAAGTTGGGCAGGATTATCTATTTTAATGTTAAGACCTGTTTTTACACCCGGACCCAAGGTTAACGGAACAATGTGGCAAAGTTTTGAAATAGCCTCATTAATCGCAACTGTAACAGTTGGAACAACCGAAGAAATGATACAGTCTTCAATGTTTTGAAATTCAAGATTGTGAAGAGATAAAATCTCCTTAATATCAACGGCATATTGGTCCGAGGTTCTTCTTGTGTCGGTGGCAAGACGTGCGGTAAAAGACAAAACATCATCTTTATATGCGCCAAGAGTAACATTTGTGTTACCAATATCAATAGCAAGTAACATAATAAACTCCTCCATGGTAGTTTTTACGTCTTTATTATATAACTACTGTTCCTTAAAATCAAGATTTTTCTTGACAATGGGACGAACACTTGATATAATACCATAGTGCTAAATGGGAAATTATGTTTTCCATAGGCTCCTTGTTCCAATGAAAAGTTTGGAACCAAAAGTCCAAAAGGAGGTGCAACGAAATGGCCAACAAATATGAGGCTGCTATGGTATTTACCGTAGCTAACGGTGAGGAAACTACAACCGCTCTCAAAGATAAGTTCAATGACCTTATCGCTAAGAACGGCACCGTTGAAAACGTTGATGATTGGGGTAAGCGCCGTCTTGCTTATTTAATCAACGATGAAGCCGAGGGTTACTATGTGTTCTACAATTTCGAAAGTGAACCTGGTTTCCCTGCAGAACTTGAGCGTATTGCTAAGATAACTGATGGCGTTTTACGTGTAATGGTTATCAAAAAGTAATGGAGGATTAAAAAATGTTTAACTTAGTAGTTCTTACAGGTAGGCTCACTGCCGACCCTGAACTTAAAAACACTCCTAACGGCATTCCTGTAACAACATTTTCTATAGCTGTAAGCCGTCGCTATCGTTCAGGCGAGGAAACTCAGGCAGACTTTATTAATATTGTTGCTTGGCGTCAAACGGCTGAGTTTGTTACAAAGTATTTCAAAAAGGGCAGTATGATTGGTATCGAAGGTGCTATTCAAACCAGAAGATACACCGATAAAAATGGAAACAACAGAACCGCATTTGAGGTTGTTGCTAATAATGTTCAGTTTGTTGAATCTAAGAGAGATGGTAGTGCTGCCGGTGGCAATGAAGGTGCATCATTCAGCAATGCAGATGTTAATGATTTTGCTGAAATTGATGATGTTTCAGATAGTGATTTGCCATTCTAATTGATTTTATATTAAAAGAATTGGAGGTCTTTCTCAATGGAAAACGAGAGAAATGAAAGACCGGCTCGCAGAAAGGCTCATAAAAAAGTTTGCCATTTCTGTGTAGACCGTGTTGAAGCCATTGATTATAAGGATGTTGCTCGTCTTCGCAAGTTCGTTTCTGAACGTGCTAAGATTTTACCCCGCCGTGCAACAGGCACTTGCGCTAAACATCAGCGCGAACTTACAACAGCTATCAAACGTGCTCGTCAGATAGCGTTACTTCCTTATGTTAATGATTAATTTTTAAAGTTAATTCGCCGTTCCTTTTGGAATGGCGATATTTTTTTGTAAAATAAAAGCAAAATATGTTGTTGTAATGCGCAATTAAATGTCAATAAATGTCATAAATAAAATAAAACAAAACAAAATCACATTTTTTTTACAAAATACTTGCTAAATTATTCCAAATGTGGTAATATAAGGAGGTAAAAACAAAAAGGAGGAAAATTTTATGGGAAAAAGATTGAAAATTGTAATCGCGGACGATAGCACCGAACTTGGCCAAAGTTGTGCAAATGCCCTTAAAGGTTACGGTATGGATGTAATCCTTTGTGAGAAAGATGGAAGAAGTGTATTGGAAAAAACAAGAAGTGAAAATCCTGATGTTGTTTTGGCAGATGTTTTTATGCCAAACCTTGATATTCTTGGAGTGCTTGGTAATATGAAGAATATGGAAGAAAAATCAAGACCAATGGTTATGGCGATGTCAAGTTGTGATAATCAGCGTCTTGAAAAAGAAACGCTTGACGCGGGTGCAAGTTATTACTTTTTAAAACCATTTGACGTTAACACTATGGCACAAAGAATTATTCAGTTATCAGGATGGAGAAATGAAACGGCACCCGTTGTTGTGAAAGATAATGTTGTAACAGACCCCGAACTTGAACTGATGGTAACCGAAATTATACATCAGATAGGTGTTCCTGCACATATTAAGGGATATCATTATTTGCGCGAAGCAATAACCCTTTCGGTTAAGAACAGTGACATAATAAATTCAGTAACGAAACTTCTTTACCCAACTATTGCAAAGAAATATTCCACAACATCTTCAAGGGTTGAAAGAGCAATTCGCCATGCAATTGAGGTAGCGTGGGATAGGGGAGATATTGATGTACTTAATTCCTATTTTGGTTATACAATCCAAAACGATAGAGGAAAGCCTACAAACAGTGAGTTTATTGCCATGATAAGCGATAAATTAAGATTAAGACTCCGATTGAGTTAAAAATAAAACTGCGGGAAAAATTCCCGCAGTTTTTTAATCTGTAAGTATATTTATTATATCAGAATAGATTTTTGTTGGATTAGTAATAAATTTTTCCTTTATGAGCATAGCCTGTTCTTCGTCGGTTACCTGAAGTTTAATACTCATAAACGTATTTCCATTGTCGGTTAAAGAACAAATAGCATAGGTTTTTCCTTTTTCCCTTTGTATTTCTATATCACAGTTTTTAGCGTTTTTAAAACGAGAAACCATCTTTATAGCGGCGGTATAGGCTCTGTCCTTAACAGCAAAGGGGAGAGTGGTTCTTAGTTCTCTTGAAACCATTTTACCCTTTTCGGTTATAACATAGGTATCTTCCTTTTGGTTAAATACCTTTAATTGACCGCCATCACAAAGGTCAGCAATTGCGGCATTAACCTCGAAACAGTTAGCGATACCCTCATAATGCAGAACATTTGCAAGCATCTGCCCGGGAACCGCATCGGATATAGCATCAACAATGTAACAAACAAGAATTTTAATTTCTGCGGTACTAAACAAACCGCCTACAGTTTTAACACCTGCAGAGAGTGCATCTTTTTCCAAAAAAATCTTCCTTTTCTTCTTACTACTGGTATTATATATCAATTAAATAATTTTTGCAAGAATAAAAGCCGCAACTTGCTGCGGCTTTTATAAGTTATTAACCTAAAAATGCATCGTGTACGGCTTTTACTGCCTTATCTGCATAATCAACATCAATTAAAACGGAAATTTTAATTTCGCTTGTAGAAATCATATTGATGTTGATACCTGCATCATAAAGTGCCTCAAACATCTTAGCGGCAACACCGGGATTACTTTCCATACCTGCACCAACAATAGAAACCTTAGCGATTTTTTCATTGCTGCTAATTTCCTTGTAAGTGAGAATATCCTTTGCGTTTTCAAGTGCATCGTTGGCAGCTTTGCTTTGGTCGCTTGGAACGGTAAAGGTTATATCCTTAGTACCATCTCTTCCAACAGACTGTAAGATAGTATCAACATTAACTTTTGCCTGTGCTAATTTATTGAAGAGTTTAAAGGCAACTCCTGGGGTATCCTGAAGACCAATTACCGAAATTCGTGTTACGTTAGTATCTTTAGCTACGCCTCTAATAAGTGTTTTTTCCATTTTAATATTCTCCTTTACAATTGTACCTGGTTTTCTTTCAAGACTTGAAAGAACTTCGAGTTCAACATTATATTTTTTAGCCATTTCAACCGAACGGTTGTTGAGTACCTGTGCCCCGAGCGCAGCAAGTTCAAGCATTTCATCATAGGTGATTTCATCCCACTTTTTAGCGGTGTCGACTTTTCTTGGGTCGGCAGAATATACACCGTCAACATCGGTATAAATCTGGCAAAGGTCTGCCTTCATAGCGGCGGCGATTGCAACTGCGCTAGTATCTGAACCGCCTCGGCCGAGTGTTGTTATATCATCGTATCGGTTGATGCCTTGGAAACCTGCAACGATAACAATCTTATGTTTTCCAATTTCGTTTTTGAGTCTTTCTGTATTAAGTGTTTTAATTCTTGAAAAACCGTGATGTGAATCAGTATTGAAACCTGCTTGCCAACCGAGAAGTGAAATTACAGGATAACCGAGTTTCTCAATTGCCATAGCAAGAAGAGAAATAGAAATCTGTTCGCCAGCCGAAAGAAGCATATCCATTTCACGCTTTGAAGCGCCATCGGGATTTATTTCAAGCGCTTTATCGATTAGTTCATCAGTTGTATCACCTTGAGCGGAAACAACCGTTATAACATCGTGTCCCTTTTTAAAATCCTCGATAATAATGTTAGCAACATTAAAAACACGTTGGGCGTTGGCAACCGAGGAACCGCCAAACTTTTTAACTATTAATGACATATTTTCTCCTCCGATTAATTAGGTATTAAAGTAAAGTGTGAAGTATTTTCACTTCTGAAGCTGAATCTATCTTTTTAAGTTTTGAATAAATAGCGTTTTCAAAATCGCTTTCAGTTATAAATGCAAGTTCGTTTTTGAATTCGTTAGTTATTATAAATGTATTTTTACCGAAAACGGCTTTGATTTGCTCTTTTGCAAGAGAAATATTATCGGACTTAACACAGATATAAAGTTTACACATTTCGTTAGGACAGGAATCTACATAATTATCATCTGCTTCTTCCCAGAATAAATATTTTCGCGTTGAAAGATGTTTTGCGCAATCAATAATATCAGCAACAACAGCACTTGCGGTAGCTTCCTTACCCGCGCCTTTACCATAAAACATAACCTCGCCTGTCTGGTCTCCAATTACCGAAATGGCATTGAAAACACCATTAACATTTGCGAGAATTTTATCGCGGCTAACAAGTGTAGGACGTACGTTTGCGGAAATTTTACCGTTTTTGAGTTTTTTTGCCGAGCCGATTAGCTTAATTACACAGTTGAACTTATCTGCATAATCAATATCTTGTAGTGTGATATCCGTAATACCTTCGGTTTTTACCTGTTCGGGATAAACGTGCTTTCCAAAGCTAAGAGCGGCTAAAATGCATACTTTACGACATGCATCATGTCCCTCAATATCTGCCGTTGGGTCCTTTTCGGCGTATCCCTTTTGTTGAGCCAAACCAAGGGCAGTATCAAAATCCATATTATCTACTATCATTTTATTTAAAATGTAGTTTGTTGTTCCGTTGAGAATTCCGTTGAATTCACTGATTTCATTTGCAGCTAAGCATTGTACCATAGGGCGAAGCACAGGAATGCCTCCACCGACACTTGCTTCAAAAAGGAAGTTAACATTGTTTTCCTTAGCGATTTTTATAAGTTCAGGTCCCTTAGCGGCAACGAGTTCTTTGTTTGATGTAACAACACTTTTTCCTGCTAAAAGACAACTTTTAACAAAATCGTAGGCAGGAGTAAGTCCTCCCATAACTTCAGCAACTATTTTTACGCTTTCATCGTTTAAGATGTTTGAAAAATCTTTTGTGAATTTATCACCGTAAGAAAGATTATCAAAATCTCTTAAATCAAGTATATACTTAATGTTTATCTCTTCACTGCAAGCCTTTTCTATGCGTTTACTGTGATTAATAATTATTTCAGCAACACCGGAGCCAACTACTCCGTGTCCCATTAAGGCTATATTTATCATTTTTTCCTCCGTTAAGAAATTTTTATGTTTAAAACACCATCAACAGCTGTTAATACTTCAAGCAGTTCTTTAGAACCAATTTCCATATGCTCGGTTGAAATGGTTAGAGAAACTGTGGCAGTTCCGTCAATTGGCATATTTTGATTAAGTGTTAGTATGTTTCCATTGTGTTCGCAAATTGCTTGTGAAAGGGCAGAAAACACACCGGCTTTATCCGCAAGAACGGCGTTTATAAAGAGTGTTTGCTCGTTATTACTACTATACTTAAACACAAAATCTTTATATTTGTAAAAAGCGTTTCTTGATATCCCAGCCATCTTAACAGCCTGAGAAGTGCTTTTTGCTTCTCCGCTTGCGAGAAGTTCCTTTGCTTTAACAACGCCTTTGAAAACGTTGGGAAGCACATCACTGCTGATTAGCAAAAAGTTTGTTTTCGGCATAAGTGTCCTCCGTACATAAACGATTGTCCTTAATTATAGTACAGTTTTCTAAATAAATCAACAAAAAAATAAAAATTTTTTTAACCTTGTTTAAAGCATACAAAAATTTTTGTTAAAAGTCATAATATCAAGGCAAAATAATGTAGGGTGGGTCAGTTTTGATAACCGAAAGAAAGAAATTTTTAATAAATGCAACATATTTTTTTAGTATTAGCGCTATAGTTTTCTTCGTAATAAAGTTTTTACTAAAATATTTATTACCATTTTTGTTGGCATTTTTGGTGTCTATAATTTTACACCCATTATGTGAAAAGGTATCGAAAAAATTTAAAATTAAGTCGATATTTTCGTCTTTTATATGCGTTTTAACATTTTATTTTTTACTGTTGTTTTTTGTATTCGGTATAACATTCCTGTTAATTAAATTAGTTGAATCATTTTATAAGGATGTTCCGTATGTGCTAGAAAGTTTTATATCAGTAATTGAAGAGTTTTATGGTTCTTTAGAGATAAATATGAGTAAAATGCCACAATTCGCCGCAGATTTTGTAGGAGGTTTTTTTGAATCGGTTAAAGGTCTTGCGAGTGAAACGGTAGGGGTTAAAATTTCATCGGTAGTAGGCTATCTTGCACAAAAAACACCATCTTTTTTATTTTCGTTTATTGTGATGTTTATTTCAACGTTTTACTTTGTGAAAGATTATAATAAACTTGTTAATTTTGCGAAGGAAATTTTACCTAACAGAGTGTTTTTGAATTCGGTAAAAATTAAAAAAATTCTTATTGAGAATGTACTGAAAATTTCTTTGTCTTATCTGTTGCTTGGTCTCATTACCTTTGCAGAATTAATAGTTTGCTTTTTAATTTTCAGAATAAAAAAAGCGTTTATACTCGCATTAATTATTTCGCTTATAGATTTACTTCCTGTGCTTGGTGCGGGAATTGTACTTATTCCGTGGGCAGTAATTTTATTTTTAATGGGAAAAGTTTCGCTTGGCATAAAATTATTAGTAATATATCTTTGTTTAACCGTTGTAAGAAATTTTTTGGAGCCTAAAATAATCGGAAAACAAACGGGGATAGGTCCTTTGCTTACTTTAATAGTAATGTTTGCAGGGCTAAAAACCATGGGTGTATTTGGAGCTATAGTTTTGCCTATTGTAGTTACTGTTTTATTTAGCTTTTATAGAACGCAATAGCACCCATAAAGAATTGTGGCATAGAATGTATTGTACAACCTGATACGGAGTGATACAAATGCACGGTTTTTCTGTGGTTACAGGAACTATAACCTATGCAATTAAAGGCAGAGATGTTTTGCGAAGGCATGGATATAAGGCGCATATTGAAAAAATTACCGATTCAACACAAAACGTTGGTTGCGGATATACGGTTGTTTTTGATGGCAATATTGTCAAGGCGCAGGAAATTTTGCGAAATGCCGGAGTGAAAATTCTGCAAATAAGAGAAATATAAGAACTCCGCAAGAGCGGAGTTCTTTATTGTTGGAGAAATGCGGTATGATATATTTTGATAATGCGGCGACAACGGGAAGAAAACCGTCAGTAGCCGTTAGAGAGGTAATGGATGCGATAAAAAACTATAGCGCAAATCCGGGTAGAAGCGGTCATAATCTTTCGGTAGGAGCGTCAGAAAAAATTTATAATGTAAGAGAAGAATTAGCAGAGTTTTTCGGGTGCGAAAATGCAGAAAATGTTGCCTTTACACACAACTGTACCCATGCACTTAACTGTGTTATTAAAGGGTTGGTATCAAAAGGACAACATGTTGTTGTGTCTTCCCTCGAACATAATTCTGTTATAAGACCTCTCTATGCAATTGGCGCCGATGTGCAAATTGCTAAGGTATCGTTGAATGATGATATAAAAACTGTGGCAGAATTTGAAAATGCCATTAAACCCTATACAAGACTTGTTATTTGCACGGGTGCCTCAAATGTTCTCGGCAAGAAACTTCCAATAACAGAAATAGGCAGTTTATGCAAAAATAGAAATGTACTTTTCGCTGTAGATGCGGCACAGTTAGCAGGAACAAGCGTAATAAATATGGTGGAGCAAAATATTGATTTTTTGTGTATTGCATCGCATAAAGGTCTTTATGCACCAATGAACACTGGAGTTTTAATAGCAAGAAAACTACTTGAAAAAAGTCTGATTGAAGGCGGTACGGGAAGTGATTCAATAAATCATTCACATCCGCTTACATTACCAGAATCTGTTGAGGCGGGAACAGTAAATGTGGCGGGTATATTTGGCATAAAAGGCGGACTTGATTTTGTTAAAAGAAAAGGTATTGAAAACATAAAAAAATATGAAGATATGCTATGCGAAAGGCTTTATTGTGGCTTGAAAACAAATAAAGATGCGGTTTTGTATTGTGAATATAACCGACATAAATTTTCACCTGTAATTTCATTTAATTACAAGGATTACAGCAGCGAAAAAACAGCGGCGTTGCTTAATGACAGTGGAATTGCGGTACGTGCGGGACTGCATTGCGCTCCCACTGCTCATAGCCAGATAGGAACGCTTGAGAGAGGAACTGTAAGAGTATCACCATCTGTTTTCAACACAGTACAAGAAGTTGAATATCTATTGGGCCGATTGAAGTATATATAATATTTATAAAATAATTATGATTTTTTAATATTTGCTATTGAACGAGCCGAGAATGTGTGGTAATATTATATTGAATAATAATATTTGAATGCTAAAATGGCAGCTTGATATTCTTGAGTATAAAAAGAGGGAAGGGATATTATGGGAGAATTTTTTAATCACATTTACACTCTCTGGAACCAAATTATATATGCAATTCTTGATATGCGTATACCTTTTGATATTATTGACATACTTTTGGTTGCATTTATAATTTATAAAGCTATTGGTTTTTTGCGGGAGACAAGAGCAGGGCAACTTGTTAAAGGTATAGTGTTGTTATTACTTGTTTATTTGGTTGCGAACTGGTTTAACCTCGCAAGTATACAGTGGTTGCTTGTTAAGGTCGTTAATTCTGTAATTGTTCTTGTTGCAGTAATTTTTCAACCCGAACTTCGCCGAATTCTTGAGCGTATGGGCAGAACAAAGTTTGGTAGATATCAGAGTTTGGATGAATCTGATGAAGAACTTTCAAGATGTATTGATGAGGTTACACGTGCCATTGCAACTATGCAGTCAGGCAAGGTGGGTGCGCTTGTTGTTTTCGAAAGAACAACACAACTTGGCGATATAATTAACACCGGTACAATAATTGATGCTAAATGTTCTGTTTCAATGGTTAATAACGTTTTCTTCCCAAAATCTCCCTTGCATGACGGTGCTCTTATCGTGAGAGACGGTAAGCTTTACGCCGCAGGATGTATCCTTCCTTTAACACAAAGAGAAGATTTAAGCGTTCAACTCGGAACAAGGCATAGAGCGGCAATAGGTATGACAGAAAATTCTGACGCTGTTGTTCTTATAGTTTCCGAAGAAACTGGAACTATCTCTATTGCAATAAATGGACAGATTACGAGAGGTTACAATGCCGTTTCGGCAGGTGCAGAGCTTCGCAGATATTTGCTTGATGAAGAGGAAAAAAATTCTAATTCAGTTGTTGCAGCCCTTAAGCATATTAATCCTTTCACTTCTAAAAAAAGAAAGGAAAAGGAAGGAGCCAAAGATACAGATGAAAATAGCAAGTAGTATTTCCTTAAAAAAACTTTTTGGAAGCAGAAGATTCAAGGCTCTTTTTTCAATAATAGGTGCATTTGTTTTTTGGCTTGTAATTACAATTAATCAAAATCCTATTCGTCAACAAACTTTTGCCGATGTTCCGATATCTATAAGTCTTGAAAATACAGTTGCAGGCGAAAAGGGTATGAATATAATTTCAGACCTTTCAAGCCAGAAATTTACTGTTACTGTAAGCGGACCGAATTATATAGTTAGTTCGCTTAAAACTAGTGACTTTAGCATATATGCTTCTGCGGCCGAGATTACTGAGCCGGGCGAATATGAACTAGAGGTTTTGGGTAATAAGAACACCGCTAAAGGTAATTATGATTTTGTTGGTATTAGTCCTGAAAAAATCAAGGTAAAATTCGACTATATAGATACCAAACAATTTAATGTTGAACCTAGTCTTGTTGGTGTGGGTGCGGCTGATGGCTTTGTTGCAGAAACACCCGTTGTTACTGCAACCGAAGGCGATATGGTTTCTATATCGGGACCGAGGAGCATCGTTGGCAAAATTGCGCGTGTTATAGCCTATGCTCAGGTTGATGAAACTCTTAATTCAAGCAAAACTTATGATGCCGAAGTTAAGGCTCTTGATTCAGAAGGAAAGGAAATCAGCGCGAAAAATTTAACAATTAGTAGCGTTAAAGTTAAGGTTGCGGTGCCTATTTCTAAAAAAGCAACAGTTAAGGTTGATGCTTCGTTTATCAATCTTCCTGTGGGATATAAAGTTTCGGATATAAAACACACTATTAATCACAAGGAAATTACAATTATTGGCGCGGCCGATGTTATTGATACAGTAAAGAGTATCAAACTTTCGGATATTGATTTTACAACCGTTTCGCCTGAAAGTAACAAGTTTGATGTTTCTGCAATATTGCCCGATGGCGTTAAGATACTCGATAATATTGAGTTCTTTACAGTTTCAATTGACGTTTCGGATTACGAGATTAAAACATTTAATACAGTTACGGGTGTAAAAACGGAGGGACTTAAGAATGGTCTTTCAGTTAAGAAAACAGCAAGTATCTTAAATGTTAAAATTTGTGTGCCGAAAGAGTTGGCAAAAGATATTAAATCTAAAGATATTTATGCGATAATTGACCTTTCGGGTAAATCTGCAGGCGAACACACAGTTCCAGTAAAAATAGTTTCAGATACCTATAAGGGCATCTGGCAGATTGGTGCTTATACCACGGCTGTTACAATTAATTAAAAAGTAATTGCCTAAAAAGAGGTTTTTAAGCCTTTTTTTAGGCAATTTAGCATATTTTTATCTTATGGCATAGAATGTTATAGGGTGAAAAATATGTTTGAAGTAATTTTGATTTCTTTTGTTGCGGTTTTATCTATTTTAGGTCTTACTGAAATTTTGGGAGTTATAAAAATTTATTTAAAAAAACCGAATAGTTCTAATAAGGTTTGTGCGGTTTTCTTCTTGGGTGAGACTGATATCGATGAGCAGATTGATTATATAATTTCAAAAAGTGTGTGGCATGGAATAAAAAAAGGTGAATATATATTTGTTGTTGTGCCTCGAAATATCGTTATTAAAAATAAAAGTTTGATTGAAAAGAATTACAATATTTTATTTTGTGATTTCGAAAGTATGAGTAAAAGAATGAAAAACTTAGGAGAGGATTTTTACGCATAACGGAGCTAATATTGAAATACCCGAAACCGAAAAAATCATCGGCCTGGTTGATTCAATTACATATAGAAATGACTTAAACTATTACACGGTTGCAGAGGTTATCGTAAAGGATGAAAAAATAACCGTTGTGGGAATTCTGCCTTTTCTTAATGAGGGAGAACAGGCCGAGTTTATGGGCAGTTTTATATTTCATTCTACCTATGGCAGACAGTTTAAGGTTGAAAGTTTTGAACGAAAAACACCTCAGACTGCCGCTGCAATCTTGAGATATCTTGCTTCGGGTGCAATTAAAGGTATTGGACCTAATACAGCTGCTAAAATCGTAGAAAAATTTGGCGAAGAATCGCTTAATATTATAGAATCTAACCCCGAGGCCCTTGCTACAATTAGGGGTATTTCATACGAAAAAGCAGTTAAGATGAGCAATGAATATCAAAAACAGTATGGTGCAAGGGATATTATGTTTTTACTTGCAAAATATAAAATCCCACCTAAAATATGTGTAGATATTTATAAAAAGTTGGGCGCCGAGTCGCCTAAAATGATTCAGGCAAATCCTTATGTGCTTTGTGAAGAAGGAATTGATATTGATTTTGAAACGGCCGAAGAGATTGCTTTTGATTTTTCGGTGCCGAAAAGCAGTGAGTTTCGCATAAGTGCAGGGCTACAGTACGTTTTAAGAAAAAATCTTGCTAATGGGCATACTTGTTTACCCAAACAAAGATTTTTAGAAACTGCTGCCTTACTTCTTGATTGCGGTATAAATGTTGCTGAAGAATGTTGTGAAAGACTGATTGATTGTTTTAGATTTTCTGTCAGAAAGATTGAGGGAAAGGTATTTATTTCTTTTCCTGAGTACTATAATGCCGAGGAGTATATTGCCGCAAGGCTTTTTGCGGTAAAACAGGGAATAATAGGCGAAATTCCACCGGCGCCGCTTGAAATAGATTTTGTTGAAAACCGCCTTGGAATTAAGTTTGAAAACGAACAAAGACAAGCTATAACCGAGGTTTTTACAAACGGTATCCTTGTATTAACAGGTGGTCCCGGAACGGGTAAAACTACAACGCTTAATGCAATAATTTCTCTGCTTGAATCGCGAGATTTTAATATTGCATTGGCAGCTCCTACAGGCCGTGCGGCTCAGAGAATGACCGAACTTACTGGTAAAAATGCTATGACACTTCATCGTTTGCTTGAGGCAGAGTGGGGTAGTGACGACAAACTTCATTTCGGAAGAAACGAGAGAAATCCCTTACCATGTGATGTTATTATCGTTGATGAAGTTTCAATGGTTGATGCGTTGCTTTTCGAAAACTTGCTTCGTGCTCTTAAATATTCGTGCAGAATAATACTTGTAGGAGACGCAGACCAATTGCCGAGTATAGGAGCGGGCAATGTTTTAAGTGATATTTTAGCCTGTGAGATTTTCCCATCTATTACCTTGAAAAAGGTGTTTAGACAAGCGGGGGAAAGTCTTATAGTAGCAAATGCACACGCAATTATTAACGATACCGAGATGGATTTTTCGAGAAAGGATTCTGATTTCTTTTTTCTAAAAAGAAATGATAATTATTCAGTTCTTGATACCGTTTTGCAACTGTGCTCTGAACGACTGCCCTCGGCTTACGGATTTGATTCCGTTAGAGATATTCAGGTGTTATGTCCCTCAAGAAAAATGGATACAGGCACAGTTAATCTTAATAATTTGTTGCAAGAGCGTCTTAATCCACGCAAAAAAAATCAGCCACAACTTTGTTACAAAGGTTTTTATTATCGTGTTGGCGACAAGGTTATGCAAACTAAAAATAATTATGATTTGCCATTTAAACGCGATAACGGGGAATATTCTTCAGGAATTTTTAACGGAGATGTTGGGTACATTACCGAGATTGACCATAGAGCTGCAAGTATGAGTGTGCGTTTTGATGATAAGGTTGCGACATATTTTTCAGAGGAAATAGGACAACTTGAACCCGCATATGCAGTTACTGTGCATAAAAGTCAGGGTAGTGAATTTGAGTGCGTTATTCTTCCTATTTATAATGTTCCGTCTAAACTTTGTTATAAAAATCTGCTTTATACAGCAGTAACACGAGCAAAAAAATTACTTGTTATTGTTGGTAGTGAGAATGATTTTTTTGCTATGGCGAAAAACTCCAAAAAAACTTTGAGATATACAATGTTAAAGGAATTTTTAAAGGAAAATGACACTAAGAAAATTATTTAATTCTATTGGATTTTGCTTTTTTCCAAATCGTTGTGTATGTTGCGGAGAGGTTCTTGAAAGTGAAGAATATATCTGTGATTATTGCAACGAAATGCTGAGGAGAGTAGATGCGCAAAAACGCTGTATGCTTTGCGGTCTTGAAAAATCGGATAAATGTTGCAACGGGAATTTGTTTCATTTTGATGGATGTATAGCCCCATTTTACAATGAGGATTTGATGCAAAACGCTTTTTACAGTTTTAAACTTTCGCATAAAGAGTATATTTGTGAATATTTTGCAAGGGAAATGACTAAATGTGTAAAGAGTGAATATTCACATATAAAATTAGAGGCAGTTACCTTTGTGCCGAGTTCTTTTAAAAGCAAACTAAAGCGTGGCTTTAATCAATCTGAGCTCATTGCAAAACGCATAGCTGAATTACTTGAGCTGCCATTGTTATCTCATGCGCTATACTGTAATTCAGCGGGTAAAGGTCAACATTCCCTTGATGGAAAAGAACGCTTTTTAAATGTTAGAGGTATGTACTCTTCCAAGAATAGAATTAAATGTAAAAATATACTTTTAGTTGATGACATTAAAACAACGGGCGCCACCTTGGATGAATGTGCAAGGCAACTGATGTTTGCGGGTGTTCATCACGTTTATTGTGTAACTGCATTGGTTACTGAAAAGAAAACAAAAAAGGAAAACGATAAAAATGGCAACTGAAATTGGAATTGATTTAGGCTCTTCAAAAACAGTTATATTTTCAAGTTCAAAGGTGGTTTTAGAACTACCTAGTGTTGTTACGGTTGATTCAGAAACCTTTGAACCTGTTTATTTCGGCGAAAAGGCAAAACAAACACTCGGTAGAACTCCTGATACTCTTGAGTCTGTTTTTCCGATAGTGAATGGAGTAATTTCGGATTACTATATCGCTGAGGCAATGTTAAAAGATTATATGGAAAAGGCTTTTGGCAATAAGGTTTTCCGTCCTAAAATTATTGCTTTACTCCCAGCAGGACTTACAGAACTGCAACACCACACTCTTACTAATGTTATCGAGTCGGCGGGTGGCAGAAACGTTACTATTATAGAAGGTCCTTTAGCTGTTGCTTTTGGACTTGATTTAGATTTTTCCACTCCGCACGGAAGTTTGATTGTTGATATCGGTGCGGGAACAACCGATATAGCGGTCGTTTCTATGGGCGGAATTTCGGTTTGCGATTCTAATAAGGTAGCTTCATTTGATATTGATAATCAAATAGTTAAATATGTAAGAAAAGAGTACAATATAGAAATTGGTAATCTTATGGCAGAAAATATCAAAAAAACGGTTGGTACTGCCATTGAAAGACCTGTTGAAATTGCAACTGTTGCAAAGGGTAAGAACGTGTTTACTGGACTTCCTGAAAGTTTTGAAATTACCGCCGAAGAGGTAAGAGAAGCAATTGGCGAAACTCTCGATGCTATCTGTAATGCCATAAGGCAGGTTATAAATAAAACTGACCCTGATTTAGTGGCAGATATTATGGAGGATGGTTTATATCTTACGGGCGGCGGTTCAATGCTTTACGGGTTTGATAAATATATAAGCGATTATCTTGGAATAAAGGTTAACATGTTACCCGACCCATCGCATAGCAATGTGAGGGGTGCGGCGGTAGCACTTAAGAAAAGTGAACTTCTCAAAAACGTTAATTATCAGCTTCGTTCAATTAATGAATTAAAAATTGAATAAAATACTTGACAAATTGAAATTTTGTGTTACAATAACTATTGACAATGAAGTAGTACGTTTTATGTTCTCACCTAAAAGCATGAGGCTTTTGGGTCAATAAGTAAAAAAATTAAGGATTTTTTATGCTTATTTGCACGAACGTATTGCGTTCGTGCTTTTGTTTTATATTATAACCGGAGGTGCATCATTATCAGCAGCAAAGAACTTGCCATAAATGAAGAAATCAAGGCAACGGAAGTACGAGTAATCAATTCAGATGGTTCTCAATTAGGTGTTATGAGTGTAGATAAGGCTATTGAAGCGGCGTATGCTCAGGACCTTGACCTTGTGAACATTTCTCCCAATGCTCAACCGCCTGTATGCAAAATTATGGATTACGGTAAGTACCGTTTTGAACAGGCAAAGCGTGAAAAAGAACAGAGAAAAAATCAAAAGGTAGTTGAAATCAAAGAAATTAGATTAGGTCTTAGTATTGATGTTCATGATTTCGAAACAAAGGGAAGGCATGCAAAGCGTTTCCTTGAAGAAGGCAATAAGGTTAAGGTTTCTATCCGTTTCCGTGGCAGAGAACTCGGTCATCCTGAAATCGGTCTTGAAACAATGAACCGTTTTGCTGAATTCTGTAAAGATTTTTGTGTGGTTGAGAAACCTGCAAAAATGGAAGGCAGAAATATGTTAATGTTCCTTGCCCCTAAAACCGGAAAGTAATGTAGTAAAAAATTATAGGAGGGTTTATTATGCCTAAGATTAAAACACACAGCGGCGCAAAGAAACGCTTTAAGCTCACAAAAACCGGTCAGGTTAAACGTGCTCACGCTTTCAAGTCGCACATTCTCAACAAGAAAACAACAAAACGTAAGAGAAATCTTCGCAAGACAGTTGTTGCAGATGTAACAAACGTTGCAAAGGTTAAGAAAATGATTCCTTATAAGTAAACTTGAAAGTGGAGGTTAATATCAATGGCACGAGTTAAAGGTGCGTTGTCAACACGCAAAAGAAGAAATAAAACTTTAAAGCTTGCTAAAGGTTATTTCGGAGCCAAGTCCAAGCTTTTTAAAACTGCTAAAGAAGCAGTAATGAAATCCCGAAACTATGCTTATGTTGGTCGTAGACTTAAGAAACGTGATTTCCGTCGTCTTTGGATTACACGTATTTCTGCTGCAGCTAAGATTAATGGTATGAATTATTCAACATTCATCAACGGTCTTAACAAGGCAGGAGTTCAAATCAACCGCAAGATGCTCGCAGATTTAGCTGTTAATGATGCAGCTGGTTTTGCTACACTTGCTAAAACTGCTAAAAAAGCTCTTGAAAAGTAATTTTTAATCGCCCGTGTTTCGCGCTCGGGCGAGTTTTTCATTTTTATATGTTTTGTTTAAGGCGGTGTAAATATGAATTATAAGAAAATTTCGAGTAAAGATAATTCACTTATCAAGCTTGTTTCTTCCTTGCAAACTAGCGCAAAAGCAAGGCGTGAAAACGGTATGTTTGTACTTGAGGGATTGCGCATTTGTGACGATGCAAATGCTTGTGGAATCACGTTTGATAAGTTAATTCTCACCGAGAATTTTTTATGTAAGAATAATGAAGCGTGTGAGATGTTTGCTAAATCATCAGGAGAAGTGTTTTTAGTTGATGAAAAACTTTTTAAAAAGATTAGTGATACTTCAACACCGCAAGGGATTATTGCTGTGTGTAAAACAAGCAGTATAGTTGCTAATGAATTTGATGGGAAAGGTAAATATATTGCCCTTGAAAATCTTGCTGACCCATCAAATCTTGGCGCTATTTCAAGAACTGCCGAAGCGCTTGGCATTGATGGAATAATCCTTACAAATGATTCTTGTGACCCTTTAAGTCCTAAGGTGCTTCGTGCCTCAATGGGTACAATACTCAGGTTGCCGCTTTATGTTACCGATGATATCATAGATTTTATTAAAGAAAACAAACTTACGAGTTATTCATGTGTTGTTACTAAGAGCGCAGAAAAAATAACACAGGTAACTTTTAACTCCGGCAGTGTTGTTTTAATCGGTAATGAAGCTAACGGACTAAAAGAGGAAACTGTAAACAATAGTGATTTTGAAATCACAATACCTATGAACGGTGAAGCGGAATCACTCAATGCTTCGGTGGCGGCGGCGATTGCTATGTGGGAAATGATGAGGTAATATATGCTTTATTATGTTTGGTTGCAGTGCGTTTTGGGTGCGGGAAGCAATCTTGTTAAGGATGCGCTTCGCTATTTCGGAACGGCACGTGCTATATACGATTCAAACGAAGAAGAAAAGCAGAAGTGCGGAATATTTACCAAAGCAATTTTAGAAAAATTCAGAAAAACACCGCTTTCAAAGGCGAAAACAATAATTGATAAATGCAAAAAGGAAAGCATAGAAATAATTTGTGTGGCAAACAAGCAATATCCTGTTTGCCTTAAGAATATTGTTAATCCGCCGATATGTCTTTATTATAAGGGTGTTTTTCCTGATTTTGATAACGAACCCATGATTTGCATTGTAGGTCCACGTGATGTTTCTGAATACGGCAAGAAAGCGGCTTTTTCGTTAGGCGCAAGACTTGCCCGTGCGGGTTTTACAGTTATTAGCGGCGGCGCAATAGGAACAGATACCTATGCACATAAAGGTGTGCTTAAGTTTGGATTGAAAACAGTTCTGTTCATGGGTTGCGGTATAAATTTCAAATATCTTCCCGAAAATCAAAATATGCGCAATCTTATTTTAAAAAGCGGCGGTTGTCTTATAAGCGAATATCCGCCCGATACACCTGCATTTGCCTCGAATTTTCCCGTTAGAAACCGAATTATGTCTGCGGTTTCTCTCGGTACAATCGTTATTGAGGCAAAGAAAAGAAGCGGTGCGCTTATTACTGCTAATAATGCTCTTGAACAAGGAAAAGATGTTTTTGTTATTCCGGGAATGCCTGGCAAGGCGGAATATGAAGGTTCCAATGCACTTTTAAGGGACGGTGCAATACCGCTTATTGATGCGAGTGATGTTATGAGAGAATATATTTCTCATTTCCCAGATAAAATTGATATTGAACGTGCCTTTAGAGAAGAGGAAACTAAAGAAAATAATGAAAAAAATGTAAAAGTTAAAAAAATATCTGATATTTCTCTTTCCAAAGAGGCAAAAATAGTATATAATCAATTAGATAGGGTAGATTTTTATGCCGATGATTTAGTACAGTTTGGTTTATCGGATGATGAAATTCTTTCGGCCTTAACCGAGTTGGAAATCTGTGGGGTTATAAAGGCTGCTCCCGGTGGTAAATATACCGTTTTATAAGATATAAACATATTTTCTATCCAAGGAAAGGATATGGTAATTTTATGGCAAAGTTAGTTATAGTTGAGTCACCTACAAAGGTAAAAAGCGTTAAGAAATATTTGGGTTCAGGTTATGAGGTAATGGCATCTATGGGTCACATAAGAGACCTACCTAAATCTAAACTCGGTGTGGATATAGAAAACGGCTTTAAACCTCAGTATATAAATATGGCGGATAAGAAACCTCTTATTAAAACCCTTAAGGCTGCGGCAGAAAAGTGCGATGGAGTTTATCTCGCAACCGACCCGGACCGTGAGGGAGAGGCAATTTCATGGCATTTAGCACAGATTTTAGACCTTGATTTAAAGGATGAAAACCGAATTACGTTTAATGAAATAACCGAAAAGGGAATTAAGGACGGTGTGGCCGCACCAAGAAAGATTGACCTTAATCTTGTTGATGCACAACAGGCACGTAGAGTTCTTGATAGAATAGTTGGTTATAAATTAAGTCCTTTCCTTTGGAAAAAGGTAAAGAGCGGTCTTTCGGCAGGAAGAGTACAAACAGTTGCGCTTCGCTTAATTGTTGAGCGTGAACGAGAAATTGAAAAGTTTGTGAGCGAGGAGTTCTGGAGTATTGATGCGAAGTTAGTTTCAAGCAGAAAAACTTTTGCGGCAAAACTTTTCGGCTTAGCAGACGGAACAAAAATAGAAAAAATTGAAAATCAAGCACAGGCTGAGAAAATTGTTGCCGCGCTACAGGGCGCAGAATATGTAGTAAGTGATATCAAAAAGGGCACCAGAAACCGCCAACCCGCACCTCCATTTATCACCTCAACATTGCAACAGGAAGCATCTCGTAAATTTGGCTTTACCGGACAGAGAACGATGCGAATCGCTCAGCAACTTTACGAAGGTGTTGATATTAACGGAGTTGGTACAGTCGGCCTTATAACCTATATGAGAACTGATTCGTTAAGAATTTCAGAAGAGGCAAGAAGCGCGGCTAACAGTTATATCGTTAATAATTACGGTTCTCAGTATTTGCCAAAGTCACCAAGATATTTTAAAACAAAAAACGGAGCTCAGGATGCCCACGAAGCTATAAGACCTACCAACATTTCATTAACCCCTTCAGCAGTAGAAGGTTCTTTAACTGCTGAGCAGTTTAAACTTTATAAACTTATTTGGTCAAGATTTATCGCTTCACTAATGGCTGCTTGTGTGCAAAATACAGTTGCGGTTAGCATAACTGCAGGAGATTATCTCTTTAAAGCAAACGGAAATACTGTAAAATTTGATGGTTTTACTGTACTTTATGAAGAGGGTAAGGATGACGAACAGGATTTGGAAGCTGCATTGCCTGAAATGAATGTTTCGGATGTTCTTAAACTTAAGGAACTTAATCCAAATCAACATTTCACACAACCTCCTGCAAGATATACCGAGCCAACTTTAATTAAGGCGCTTGATGAGAATGGAATCGGTAGACCCTCTACTTATGCACCAATTATGACTAATATTTTGAACCGTGATTATATTGAGCGTGAAAAGAAGAGCCTTAAGCCTACAAAACTTGGTATGGTTGTTGTAGATTTAATTTGTGAATATTTCAAAAAAATAGTTGATGTTAAATTTACTGCAGGACTTGAAGTTCAACTCGATAAAATCGGTGACGGCGAGCTTAATTGGATAGAAACAATAGGCGAGTTCTATAAAGACTTTGATGCACACTATAAAAAGGCAGAATCCTCGCTTGATGGTAAGCGCGTAAAGGTGCCGGATGTAGAAAGCGATGTTATTTGCGAGAAGTGTGGAAAAACAATGGTTGTTAAAACAGGAAGATTTGGTAAATTCCTCGCTTGTCCTGGATATCCTGCTTGTAAAAACACAAAACCTGTTCCCGAGGATGAGGTAAAAGAACCTTGTCCAAAATGCGGTGCAAAACTTGTTAAAAGAATTTCCAAAAAGGGAAATAAATTTTATGGTTGCAGTGCATTCCCATCTTGCGATTTTGCATCTCCCGGAGTACCAACAGGAGAAGTTTGTGAAACTTGTGGCAGTTATATAATAAAAGGTGTGCGAGGAAGAAAATATTGTATGAATTCTGAGTGCGCTTCACGCAGCAAAGAAAAGTCGGCGGCAAAAAAGAATGGATAAAATAATTGTAATCGGTGCAGGGCTTGCAGGTTGTGAAGCCGCTTGGCAGATTGCTAACCAAGGAATAGCGGTTGAACTTTATGAAATGAAACCGCAGTTTAAATCGCCTGCGCATAAAAGTGATAATTTTGCCGAACTTGTATGTTCAAACTCACTTAAAGCTGCGAGAATTGATTCGGCGGCAGGTCTTTTAAAGGAAGAAATGAGAAAGCTAGGCTCTTTATGTCTTGAAGCGGCCGATAAGTGTAGTGTTGCGGCAGGTGGCGCTTTAGCGGTGGACCGTGAGATTTTTTCTGAGTATATAACAGAAAAGATAAAAAAACATCCCAATATAAAAGTTATTGGCGAAAAGATTGAGCATCTTCCAAAAGATAGAGTGTGTATTATAGCGACAGGCCCTTTAACCGATGGCGAATTAGCCAAGGAAATCGAAGAACTTTGTGAAGATGGATGCTTAAGCTTTTATGATGCAGCGGCACCTATTGTGAGCGCTGAAAGCATAGATTTTAGTAAAGCGTTTTATGCCTCAAGATATGATAAAGGCGATAAGGACTATATAAATTGCCCTATGAACAAAGAGGAATATACCGCTTTTCATACTGAACTTGTAGGCGCAGAATCGGCAAAATTAAGCGAGTTTGATAAACCGCTAACGGTATACGAAGGTTGTATGCCTATTGAAGTTCTTGCAAAACGCGGAGAAGATTCAATACGTTTTGGTCCCTTAAAACCTGTAGGCCTTAAGGACCCGAGAACAGGGCATAGGCCTTGGGCGGTAGTGCAACTTAGACGTGAAAATGCAGATGGCACGATGTTCAATATTGTAGGCTTTCAAACAAACCTAAAATTCGGCGAACAAAAAAGGGTGTTCTCACTAATACCCGGTCTTGAAAATGCCGAGTTTTTAAGATATGGAGTTATGCACCGCAACACCTTTATAAACTCACCGATGTTGCTTTGTAAAAATCTTTCCCTAAAGAGCAATAAAAATATGTTTTTTGCAGGTCAGATTACAGGTGTTGAGGGTTATATGGAATCGGCGGCATCGGGAATAATGGCAGGAATTAATGCTGTTAATCATATTATGGGTAAGAATGAGTTTATTCTGCCTGAATATACAATGATTGGCGCCCTTATAAATTATATTTGTGATGAATCTGTATCCAATTTTCAACCAATGGGTGCGAATTTTGGCGTATTACCGCCTCTTGAAACACACATAAGAGATAAAAGAGAACGTTATATGGCACTTTCGATGCGTTCGATGAAATTTTTTGATAAATAAAGGGGAAAAATAATGAGAGTAGTTATTGATGCTTTTGGCGGAGATAATGCACCGTTAGAAATTGTAAAAGGAGCGGCTTTAGCTTCTAATGAACTTGGTATTGATATCACATTAACAGGTGATGAAGAAAGAATTAATGAATGCATAAAGGAAAATAACCTTTCCTTTAAGGGTGACGTAAAAATTGTACATACTAATGATGTTATTTCTATGCACGATGAACCCACTACGCTTTTAAAAGCGCACAAGGAAAGTTCAATGGCTTTAGCATTTAAGGAACTTGCAAACGGCGAGGCGGATGCTTTTGTATCTGCAGGTTCAACCGGTGCAGTGGTTGTTGGCGGCACACTTATTGTTAAAAGAATCAAGGGAATAAAAAGACCTGCGCTTGCAAGTATGATACCTTCACCAAGTAAACCATATATGCTTATGGATATGGGTGCAAATGCTGAGTGTCGTCCTGAAATGCTCGCTCAGTTTGGAATTATGGCATCAGTTTATCTTGAAAAGGTCGAGGGAAGAGAAAATCCAACTGTGGGTCTGCTTAATATTGGCACAGAAGATACTAAGGGCGATACGCTTCGTCAGGAAACATACAACCTTTTGAAAGAAGCTCCCATTAATTTCTATGGTAATATTGAGTCAAGAGAAATGCCAAAAGGTATTTGTGATGCAGTAATTACCGATGGTTTTACAGGAAATATTACATTGAAACTCATCGAGGGAACTGCATCAACCCTCTTTAAACTCATAAAAGGTGCGCTTTATAAGAATATTTTAAATAAATTGGCCGCTTTGGTTATAAAGAAAGATTTGTATCAACTTAAATCGTTGATGGATAGTTCAGAGGTTGGCGGTGCTTTATTGCTTGGTGCTTCGAAACCTGTTATTAAAGCACACGGAAACTCTGATGCTAAGGCAATTAAAAATGCTATTCGGCAGGCGGTTCAATTTGCAAATGCCGATGTTATCGGTACAATTTCAGAACATTTAAAAACGGAGTAATTATAATGGAGTTTTTAGAAAAGAAACTTAATTATAAATTTAATAATAGAGAGTTACTCAAGAACGCATTGACACATTCTTCCTATGCTAACGAGGTGCGTGCAGCATACGGCTCTAATGAGAGGTTAGAATTTCTTGGGGATTCGGTACTTTCGCTTATTGTTTCGGAGTATATTTATAATCAATTCAGCGAAAAACCCGAAGGAGAACTTACAAAACTTCGCGCATCGCTTGTATGCGAGAAATCACTTTGCAGTTTTGCCAGAGAATTAGAACTCGGTAAATATTTGCTTCTTGGAAGAGGCGAAGACCATAACGGCGGAAGAGAAAGAGATTCTATACTTGCTGATGCCTTTGAGGCGGTACTTGCAGCTATATATCTTGATGCAGGTATGGAAAAAGCACGTGAACACGTTATGCGCTTTGTTTTGCGTGAAATAAACTGTAGCAACGACGATGGTTTTAAGGATTATAAAACCGTTCTGCAAGAAATTATACAGCGCAATCCCGAAGAAACTGTTACGTATATTTTGACAGGTGAAGAGGGACCTGCACATGATAAAAAGTTTACTGTAGAAGTACATCTGAATTCTAATGTAATCGGCAAGGGTGAGGGACACAGTAAAAAGGCTGCAGAGCAGATGGCGGCAAAACAGGCGCTTGAACTTATGGGTGCACAGATATGAGCGAAAAACACTCGAATATATCAATTTTCGTTCCGCACATAGGATGTCCTAATAAATGCAGTTTTTGTAATCAAAGATATATTACAGGCAAGTGTATGCCGCCTAAGAAAAGTGACGTAATTAATGCTGTTAATACTGCTATTAGTGGCAAAAATTACTCTCCCGAAACTACTGAAATTGCTTTCTTTGGTGGTAGTTTTACAGCTATTAACCGTAGATATATGGAGGGTTTGCTTAAAACAGCATATTCCTTCGTAAAAAAAGGTGTTGTGAAAGGAATTCGCATTTCAACACGACCTGATGCTATTGATGATGAAATTTTAGAGTTATTAAAGTTATATGGTGTAACTTCAATAGAACTTGGTGCACAGAGTATGAATGATAGGGTTCTTCGAATGAATAACCGTGGGCATACATCAAACGATGTCATCAAGGCTTCAAAACTCATTAAAAAACATGGATTTGAGTTAGGGCTTCAGATAATGACAGGTCTTTATTGCGATACCGATGCAAGTGCTGTTAAAACGGTACAAAAAATAATCGAACTTATGCCCGATACAGTGCGCATCTATCCAACAGTAGTATTAAAAGACACCGACCTTCAAACATTGTATATCGATGGAATTTATAAACCGCAACCGCTTAATGATGCAGTTGTACTTGCTTCCAAATTATATGAAATGTTTAAGGCGGCTAATATAAAGGTTATAAGGCTTGGGCTGCATTCTCTTGAAGAAAATGCTTATATAGCAGGTCCTTGGCATCCCGCTTTCAGCGAGCTTTGCCAATCACAGATTATGCTAAATTCAGTTATTACTGAGCTAAAGGAAAAAGGAGACTATATTATCTACGTTTCCACTTCCGCTGTTTCAAAAATGATAGGACAAGCAAGAAAAAATATAATTCATTTAAATAGTCTCGGTTTTAACTGTAAGGTTAAGGCAGATAAAAGTTTAAAAGATTTGGAATTCAAAATAGAAAGGTGTGAGGTTAAATGCTGTTAAGTTCAATTCAGGTACAAGGTTTTAAATCTTTTGCAGATAAAACAGTTCTGAATTTTGGTAAAGGTATTACTGCAGTAGTCGGTCCTAATGGAAGCGGCAAGAGTAACATATCGGATGCTGTGCGTTGGGTACTTGGTGAGCAGTCAACCAAAAGCCTTCGCGGTCAGTCGATGGAGGATGTAATATTCGGCGGTACAGAACTTCGCCGTCCGCACGGTTACTGCGAAGTAACGCTTAACATAAATAATTCTGACCGTTCACTAAATTTTGATAATGATTTTGTTTCTATTACGAGAAGATATTACCGTTCTCACGAGAGTGAATATCTTATAAATAATGTCGCGGTTAGACTTAAGGATATAAACGAACTGTTTATGGATACCGGACTCGGCCGTGACGGTTATTCAATGATAGGTCAAGGTAAAATTGATAATATTATCAGTTCAAAATCGGGAGAGCGGCGAGATATTTTTGAAGAGGCTTCGGGTATTTCTAAGTACCGTTACCGTAAAATAGAGGCCGAAAGAAAACTTCGCGATGCTGAAGAGAATCTTTTGCGCCTTAAAGACATTATGAATGAACTTGAATCACGTGTTGGACCTCTTGAAGAACAAAGTAAAAAAGCTCAAAAATTCTTAGAACTTGCTGATAAAAAGAAAGAACTTGAAATAGGTCTTTGGCTTTATACCCTTAATAATTCAAAAGATGCATTGCGCGCTCAAGAAAGTAAAATTGCAGCAGCGCAAATGCAGTATCAGGAGATTGAAGAATCACTTAAAGGATTTGATGAAGAAACTGAACGAAATTCAGCCACTTTTGCAAAACTTACATCTGATATTGAGGGCGAAAGGCAGAAAAATGCCGCAGCAAACGAGGAAATCGTTAGAATTAGCGGTAATATAACCCTTATTAACAATGATATTCAACATAACAACGAATCTATTGAAAGACTTAATGATGAAATCAAACAATTAAGCAGTAGTGATGCGGCGGCAAATGAGGAAATTAAGCAGAAGTATGAAGAGGCGGAGAACAAAAAACAACTCTGTGCCGATATTGAAAATGAGATTTTAGAACTCGAACAAACTCTTTCTTCACTTATTATAGATAGTGAAAATATTTCAAGAAATATTGAAGAACAGGTAAAGGAACTTAATAGAATTTCTTCACTCGTGGCAGATAAACGTGTTGAAATGGTAACTGCTGATACCACGATAGAAGAAATCAAGGGCAGAATGGGTAATATTGCCGAACTTATTACCGCACAAAATGATGAACTTAATATTCAAAAAGGTGAGTTTTCTGAAACGGAGAAACTGCTTTGTGAAATTGAAGAAAATCTTACTTCTGCTAAGAATGCCGTTTCAGGCTATGAACTTCGATTGAAATCACGCGAGGAAGCGGTTAATACTCTTAAAGAAACTTGCGATAATATGCGTCTTGACATAGAGGCTAAGCGCAGAAGAATTCAGATTTTATCTGACCTTGAAAAAAATATGGAAGGCTTTAACTTCTCTGTAAAATCTGTTATGTCAGAGGCAGAAAAAGGAATTCTTAGAGGAATTCATGGTCCTGTTTCAAAGGTAATAGAGGTTGAAAACGAATATAGTGTAGCAATTGAAACTGCTCTTGGTAATGCTATTCAAAATATCGTTGTTGATACTGAGGCAGATGCAAAAAGAGCTATTAACTATCTTAAATCTAACAATAAAGGAAGAGCAACATTCTTGCCGATTTCTTCAATAATTGCCCGCGAATTTAAAGAGAGCGGTTTTGAAGATATGTACGGTTATGTAGGTATTGCTTCTGACCTCGTTAAAACCGATAAGAAATATGAAGAGATTATTAAATATCTTCTTGGAGGCGCAGTTGTTGCCGAAGATATTGACAGTGCTGTTACAATAGCCAAAAAACACGGTTATAGGGTAAAGGTTGTATCTTTAGATGGTCAGGTAGTTAATCCCGGTGGTTCATTGACAGGTGGTTCGAGCGTTAAGAATTCAGGTATTCTTAGTAGAAGCGGGGATATTAAAACTCTTGAAAATGAAGTTAAAGGCTTAGCAGTTAAACTCGAAAGTAAGGAAAAAGAGCTTACAGATGCTACTGAGAAACTTGCTGAAGTTACTGCAGATATTACTGCTGCAAGGGCAGAAATAACTACCGCAAACGAAGATAAAATCAGAACTCTCGGTGAAATTCGCCGTATTGGTGAACTTATCGAAAATATAAACAAAACACTATCTGATTTGGAAAATGAGAGCCGTGATAGTGATGAAAAAATTGCACAGCTCAAAAAAGTTTCTCTTGAGGCGGCAGGTCAGATTGCTGAACTAGAAGTAAATAAAAATAAAATTCAAGCAGAAATTGATGATTCCGCTTCAGGTAGAGATGGTATTGCAGAAAAACGAACAGAATTGACTGATAACATAACTGCTGCAAAATTAAACTTAATTGAGAACAACAAAGACGTTGATGCTCTCATACTTTCGGCACAAAACCTTGAAAGAATGATAGGTCAACGTTCTGTCAGACTTGAAGCGATAAATAACGAAATTGCCGCTATTAAGTTTAAGAATGAGCAGTTAAATGTTGATATTTTATCTGCTAATAATGAAATTGATGTAAAAAAAGATGCAATTTCTGATGGCGAAAAGCTTATTGCCGAGCTTATTGAGCAAAGAAATTCTACCGAAAAAGCGGGAATTGAACTTCGTTCGAGTGAGCGTGAACGCACAATGGAGCGTGAAAAAATCGGCGGTGAACTTGCTCGTCTTTGCGAACGCAAAAACATCATGGTTAAGGAATATGATGATGTAATCAGAAAACTTTACGATGAGTATCAGTTAACAAGAACGGAAGCAGAGGCTATTGGAATTGAAATTGAGCATCCAAATGAAGCTAAGAAAGAACTTTCTGAAATAAGAAATAAAATCAGAGGTCTTGGCAGTGTAAACGTTGGTGCTATTGAAGAATATAAAGAGGTAAGTGAGAGATATAACTTTATGTCGGGTCAGATTTCCGATATTGAGAACTCACGTACGGAACTTTATAAACTTATTAACCAGTTAACCGCACAAATGAAAGAAATGTTTATTGCAGGTTTTGATAAGATAAACGAAAACTTCTCGAAAACATTCCGTGATTTATTTGGCGGTGGAAGTGCAGGACTTTCACTTTCAGACCCCGAAAACATTCTTGAGAGTGGAATAGATATAAACGTAAAACTTCCGGGTAAAAATGTGCCGAGTCTTGACGGACTTTCGGGTGGTGAAAAAGCACTTATTGCGCTTTCGATTTATTTCGCAATTATGCGTGTAAATGCGCCACCATTCTGCTTCCTCGATGAAGTTGATACAGCGCTTGATGATATCAACGTCGATAGATTTGCAGACTATATGAAACGCGCCGATTTTGCTACGCAGTTTATTTGTGTAACACACCGCCGCGGAACAATGGAAGCTGCGGATATGCTCTACGGTGTAACAATGCAGGAAAAGGGTGTTACAAAACTCCTTGAACTCAATGTTTCTGAACTTGAGAAAAAACTTGCATTAGGCATTGATTAATTTTTAATAAAGGTGTTTTTAACTTGGGTATTTTTGATAAAATTAAACAAGGACTTAAAAAAACAAGAAGTTCCATAGTAGATAATTTTAATTCAATTATCAATAGTTTTACAAAAATTGACGAAGAATTATTCGAGGAACTTGAAGAATTACTTATTATGTCGGATATGGGTGTGGAAACCTCGGTCCAGATTTGTGATATGATGCGCAAGAAGATTAAGGAACAGGGTATTACCGACCCATCTGTTATCCGTTCAATGATGAAAGACATAATTGAAGAAATGCTTGGTGAGGATGAGGGACTCATCCTCAATACAAAGCCATCGGTTATTTTGGTAATCGGTGTTAACGGAGTTGGCAAAACCACCTCTATTGGTAAGATAGCGGCACAGCTTAAGTCTCAAGGGCAGAATGTTGTCTTAGGTGCCGCAGATACTTTCCGTGCAGCCGCGATAGACCAACTTGGTATTTGGGCTGAAAGAGCAGGCGTTCATATGGTTAAAAGTGTTGAGGGTACGGACCCCGCATCAGTTGTGTTTGATACAATTTCTTCTGCAAAATCAAGAGGTGCAGATGTTATAATCTGCGATACCGCAGGTAGACTTCATAACAAGAAAAACCTTATGGATGAACTTGCTAAAATGAATAGAGTTATCAAAAGGGAATTACCCGATGCATCTGTTGAATCCTTGCTTGTGCTTGATGCCGCAACGGGTCAGAATGCCGTAAATCAGGCGAGGGAGTTTAAGAATGTTACCGATATAACAGGTATTATTCTCACTAAACTCGATGGTACCGCAAAGGGAGGAATAGTTGTTCCAATAAAGAATGAACTCTCAATTCCCGTTAAATTCATCGGCGTGGGTGAGGGTATTGACGACCTACAACCCTTTAATTCAAAGGAATTTGTTGAAGGAATATTTGAAGAGGAAACGGTATGAAAATTTTTATAGCAACAAAAAACGCAAAAAAATTAGAAGAACTTTCCCGAATTTTAGTGCCAATGGGTATAGAGGTCGTTTCTGAGCGAGACCTTGATAAACCTCTTAACGAGGTAGAGGAAACTGGAACAACCTTTGAAGAAAACGCAATTCTCAAGGCTAAGGCAGGACTGAATGAAACTGGATATATAAGTGTTGCTGATGATTCGGGACTTTGCGTAGATTATCTTGATGGCGCACCGGGTATATATTCTGCTCGTTATTCGGGTGGCCATGGTAATGATGCCGAAAACAATAAAAAGATTTTAAGAGAACTCGAGGGAGTTCCGATGGAAAAACGAACCGCATATTATGTTGCGGCAATAGCTTGTGTTTTCCCAGATGGAAGAAGTTTTACCGTTCGTGGCGAATGTCACGGTCATATTGCCTTTGAGGAATCGGGTAGTTGTGGCTTTGGTTATGACCCGTTATTTATCAGCGAAAAGGGCTGTATAGGTCATCTTTCCGCAGAAGAAAAGGATAGCATAAGTCATAGAGGAAAGGCTTTGAGGCTATTTAAAGAAGAATTAAAGAAATATTTATAAGGTGATATTATGTTAAACAGTAGACAACGAGCTCAGCTTCGTTCACTTGCTAATACTATGGATGCTATTTTTCAGGTTGGCAAAGGCGGAATAGGTGAGCAGATTATCAAACAGGTTGATGATGCTCTCGAAGCTCGCGAACTTATTAAAATGAGCGTGCTTGAAACAAGCGAGGAAACTTCCCGCACGGCTGCTGATAAAATTGCAAACTCAGTAGGTGCGGATGTAGTACAGGTAATAGGCAGAAAATTTGTCCTTTATCGCGAGAGCAAAAACAACAAGCAAATAGTTTTGGTGAAATAAAATGGGTTATACCGCAGTTTTCGGCGGCACTTTTAATCCTTTCCATATAGGCCACTATGAGATATTAAAAGTGCTTGAAAGTAAAGAAGATATTGATGAAATTTTCTTGCTACCCGATAAAATACCCCCACACAAAGAATGTGATTTTTTAGCTGAGGATAAGCACAGAATAGATATGTGTAATATCGTGGCAAATGGGTTCAAAAAGGTTAAAGTTTGTCTTTGCGAATTTGAACGTGAAGGTAAAAGTTATTCTTATGATACTCTTATTTATTTGAAGGATAAGTATCCTGATAAAAATTTTGCCTTCGTTATCGGCGGCGATATGCTTGTAACCCTCGATACTTGGTATAAAGCGAATGAGTTAATAAGGCTTGTTCCGTTTATTACATTCATGAGAGAGGATACTAATGCGGATAGTTTTACCGCTAAAGTATTAAAACTTAGAAACAACGGTGCTAACATTATTGAAGTAAAAGAGAGAATTCCTTGTGTTAATTCAACTTATATAAGGAATAATATTGAAAAATCGAAACAACTTTTACCCCAAAAAATATACGAGTATATAAAGTCAGAGGGGATGTACTGTGAACATTGATTATAACGAAATAAAAGAACTATTGAAGAAAAGACTTACTGAAAAAAGGTATTTACATTCACTTGCGGTTGCCAAGGAGGCAAGGCGTTTAGCGATAAAATACGGCGGCAATGAAACAAAATCAGAACTCGCGGGATTGCTTCATGATATAACCAAAAACGCAAGTGAAGAAGAACACTTGAATATTTTCTCTTCTTTTGATATAATCTTAAACGATATTGAAAAAAGAGCCGTGAAACTTTGGCACGCAATATCGGGAGCGGCATATGTGGAAAATATCTTAAAACTTGATGATGAAGAAATTATTGATGCTATAAGGTATCATACTACCGCAAAAGCGGGAATGTCTCAGTTAGCGCTTATTCTTTATATTGCTGATTTTACTTCTGAAGATAGAGATTATGAGGATGTAGATGTTATCAGAACATTGGCTAATGAGTCTCTTGAAAAAGCATATATTTATGCTTTGCAGTTTACTATTAAAGATTTAGTTGATAACGGCAAAGCCGTTCATAATGATACAGTAAATGCCTATAATGAGGCATCTTTTGGAGGTTTACGTGGAAACATTTGAGATTTTGAAAATAGCGGCGAATGCACTTAATGAGAAAAAAGCAAGAGAACTTAATGCGGTTAAGGTATCTGACCTTACTGTGCTAACCGAGTATTTCCTTATGGCAACAGGTACTTCTTCGACACATGTTAATTCACTTGCCGATGAGGTTGAGGAAAAATTAAAAGAGCAGGGAATACCACCCCATCATATTGAGGGAAAAGCAACCGGTTGGTTGTGCCTTGATTATGGTTCGGTTATTATAAATATTTTCAGTCGCGACCAGCGAGAGTTTTATAATCTCGATAAAATGTGGAGCGATGGTGAGCCGATTGATATGGAAAACATTCTTACTAATACTCAGGGGGATTAAAAAATGAAGTACAATTATGATTACGCAAGTATTGAAAAGAAGTGGCAGGATATATGGGATGAAAAGCAAACATTTGCCGCTAAAAACGATTATAGCTTACCGAAGTTTTACGGACTCGTAGAGTTCCCATATCCTTCGGCACAGGGTCTCCACGTTGGTCACCCACGTTCATATACCGCTATTGACATAGTGGCTCGTAAAAAGCGATTACAGGGCTATAACGTGCTTTATCCTATGGGTTGGGATGCTTTCGGTCTTCCAACCGAGAACTTTGCTATAAAGAATCATATCCACCCTGCAGTTGTTACTGAGAGTAATATTGCAAACTTTAAGAGACAATTAAAATCTCTCGGATTCTCTTTTGACTGGAGCCGTGAGGTTAATACTACCGACCCATCATATTATAAGTGGACACAGTGGATTTTCTTGCAGCTCTTTAAACAGGGACTAGCTTATAAAAAGAAAATGTCGGTTAACTGGTGTACTTCTTGTAAGTGCGTTCTTGCAAACGAAGAGGTTGTAAATGGTGTTTGTGAGCGTTGCGGTAGTGAAGTAGTTCATAAGGAAAAGAGCCAATGGATGCTCAAAATTACCGAGTATGCTGATAAACTTCTTGATGGCCTTGATAATATTGATTTTATCGAGCGTGTTAAGACTCAACAACGTAACTGGATAGGCAGGTCCTACGGTACACAGGTTACATTTAAAACAAATATGGGTGATGATTTCGAAATCTATACCACCCGTGCCGATACACTTTTCGGTGTTACTTATATGGTTATGTCGCCCGAACATCCTTTAATTGAAAAATGGGCCGATAAAATCTCAAATATCGATGCAGTTAGAGCATACCGTGCCGAAGCAGCAAAGAAATCCGATTTTGAGAGAACCGAACTTGCTAAGGATAAAACAGGTGTTGAGCTTTGCGGTATTAAGGCTATTAACCCCGTTAACAATACTGAAATCCCGATATTCATCTCGGATTATGTACTTATTTCTTACGGAACAGGTGCTATTATGGCGGTTCCGGGTCATGACACTCGCGACTATGAGTTTGCTAAGAAATTCGGCTTGCCGATTATTGAGGTTGTTGCAGGCGGAAATATCGAAGAAGCTGCCTATACCGATTGTGCCGAAGGTGTAATGGTTAATTCGGGCTTCCTTACAGGAATGAGCGTTGAAGACGCTAAAAAAGCAATTCAGGAATGGCTAACCGAGCGTGGTATCGGTTATGTTAAGACTAACTTCAAGCTTCGTGACTGGGTATTCTCTCGTCAAAGATATTGGGGCGAGCCAATTCCTATGGTTTATTGCGAAAAGTGTGGTTATGTTCCGCTTGATGAAAGTGAGCTTCCGCTTGTTCTTCCTAATGTTGATACCTATGAGCCAACCGATAACGGTGAATCGCCGCTTGCTAATATGACCGATTGGGTAAACACCACTTGTCCCAAGTGTGGCGGCCACGCTAAGCGTGAAACCGATACTATGCCACAGTGGGCAGGTTCTTCTTGGTATTATTTGCGTTATTGTGACCCCCACAATGATAAGGAATTAGCGTCAAAAGAAGCGCTAGAATATTGGTGTCCTGTTGATTGGTATAACGGCGGTATGGAGCATACAACTCTCCATTTGCTTTATAGCCGATTCTGGCATAAATTCCTTTACGATATCGGAGCAGTAACTTCACCCGAGCCTTATGCTAAGCGCACAAGCCACGGCATGATTCTCGGTGAGAACGGCGAAAAAATGTCTAAATCACGTGGAAACGTTGTTAATCCTGATGAAATAGTTAAGGATTACGGCGCAGATACTATGCGTGTTTATGAAATGTTTATCGGTGACTTTGAAAAGGCAGCTCCTTGGAGTCAGTCCTCTATTAAGGGTAGCAAGCGTTTCCTTGATAAGGTTTGGGCGCTTTACGATAACCTTATTGACGGCGACGGTTATAGGGAAGACCTTGAATCTGATTTCCACCGCACCATAAAGAAGGTAACCGAAGATATCGAAAACCTTAAGATGAATACCGCTATTGCGGCTCTTATGGCTCTACTTAACACCATTCAGGGCAAGGGAAGTATAACAAAGGGAGAATATAAAACCTTTATTACTTTGCTTAACCCATTTGCACCGCATATAACCGAGGAATTATGGGAACTTTGCGGCTTTGAGGGTATGCTTAACCAAACTGCATGGCCAAAATTTGATGAAGCAAAATGTGTTGATTCGGCGGTTGAAATTGCAGTTCAGGTTAACGGAAAGATAAAGGCAAGAATCAACGTTCCTGCTGAAATTTCTTCAGAGGACGCAATTGCTCTTGCAAAAGAAAATGATGCCGTTAAAAATGAAATTTCGGGTAAGAATATAATAAAAGAACTTTATATCCAAAAACGCCTCGTAAATATCGTTGTAAAGTAATTTTTAAAAAATATCACTCCGATACTGTAAAGTATCGGAGTGATAAAAAACTTTCTATATTTTGTTAATTTTCTCTTGACAAAGGGAAAGTGACTTGATATAATATATAAGCTGTCTAAAAATCAGTACGATCCATTAGCTCAGATGGTAGAGCACTTGACTTTTAATCAAGGTGTCCGGGGTTCGAATCCCCGATGGGTCACCAAAAACCTAAAGAGGCCTTTCGGCTTCTTTGGGTTTTTCTTCAAAATATGCGGATGACTAAAAAACAATTAAATTAGGCGCTCCAAGCCGTTATAAACTTTGGGAACCGCAAGAGTCACGCGCAGTGCGGCTGCCGTGATGAAAACAAGTTGATATTTATATAAAGAAAATTAGTTTTTTTCTTTTATATATGCGGGTGTGGCGGAATTGGCAGACGCACTAGCCTTAGGAGCTAGCGCTTACGCGTGCAGGTTCAAGTCCTGTCACCCGCACCAAGTCTTAATAGCTTGAACCTCTTTACCGTTGGTAAGATGTTCGGGCTATTTTGCTTTATGGAGGAGTATGAAAACTTCATCTCTTAGCAAAAACCATACAAGCAATAGGTTATTTATTGCTTGTGTGGTTTTTGCAATATATCACCAAATGTTGAAAAATTCAAAAAAATATGATATATTAAAACATAGGAATCTAAGTTGTTTTTGTTAAGTTGCAAGGAGGTTATTCAATGAATATTGCATTGAGTCTTAATGGAGATTCATCATCTTTGGACGTCATAAAATATTGTGCTTTATATTTTGATCATATATATGTTGATACTCCTTTTGATGTACATACAATTATACCGTTAGAAAAAATGAAATCTAAAAATAGACCATACAAGTGCGATATACATTTTTTACCTTTGTATGATATTGAACTTTTGGCACATGCTGAATTATTAGAAAAGGAAGGAATATTAGAAAAAGGGAATCCTATATGGCATTCAGATGAGGAAGGTATAAATTCAGTTGCTAAGACAATAGTTGCAACTGAAATAAGTGAACACTTTACACCTGGAACAATTTCTCCAGTAAATACGACAAAAAAAGGACATAACATAAGAATTACTGGTAATCCCAAAACATTCACGCCAGAATTACTTGAATCATTTAATAATGTGTTCTCTGAAAATGCTTTAAATGATTTAATAAAGCACAAACTGCATGGTCAAAATGAACTTGCTCAGTTTTATTGTTTATTGTCTTTATATTCTTATATGTTGAACGGCATTTTTTGTCATATCTGTTCTGGAGAAAATGTAGCCACTAATAGTAATTTCCTTAATGATATAGTAACGAAAATATATACGAACATTTCCAAAACAAACAATCACAAAGAATGCCGAATTGCTTTAAACGCACTTCCTATTTTGTTACCAAACATTAGAGATGCCAGTATGGAAGATATTTTAGAAATACGTTTAAATGCTTCAGACGAACTGTTAGAACTCAGAAATTATATTGATAATCTTGCACAAACAATTTCACCAGAAAAGTTTTATAGTTTATCACCGCAAGAGCTACAACAACTGTTGAATCAGAAGATTACTCCTGCTATACGTCAATTAGAACGCAAAATGAAGGATATCAAAATCTCAGCTACACAAAAATTCATAAACAATATGGCAAACCCTATGTACTATGCTCCTTTACTAACATCACTTTTTACAAATATATCCGTTCATCAAACATTGTTAGCGTCCTTGGGGTTAATAACAGCGGATTCAATAATGGAATATTGTAAAAATAAGAATAGCATAAAAAACGACGCCTTGTATTTCTCGGTGAAGCTCAGAGATAGATATTAAAATAGTCGCAGACAAAATCGTCTGCGACTATTTTTCATATACCGTTAATCTATATGTCATCCATCATTTTCGTTTATGGAATTGTTTTCGTGTTCAATAGTGGTCTTTTTATCTTTGTTTGCCTTCCATTCGGCGTAATCACGCTTCCCCTGTTCGGAAGCTAAATATTCTTGTACAATCGGAAGTAATGCTCTTGCGAGCGATTCCATCTGATATTCCGGTATGCCTAACTTGTTGCGCGGGATCTTCTTTCGTCTCGGCATAGGCTATCCTCGACTATTTCTTGTTCGAATAGATCTTAGTGATTGATTCCCTATGATGCCCCAAGCTCTCGCTCAAATTGCGTTTGGCATTGCGAATATGGTTTTCCTCCAACCATTCACCGCGCTTCTGTGTATAGTAGTGACGAAGCCCGTGAAATGTGATCTTGTCAACCTTAGGCTTATAGCCTTCTTTCACGTCATTCGTTCTATCTGCAACGGTGAACTTTGAACGATGGTTGATTACCCAATTCTGTAAGGAATCAATTTTGCGTTCGACACCATACTTCTTGTTGTCGCTTAAAACCAATTCCATACCCTGCAAGCCTTTCTTGGTTGCATACACTTTCAGATCATTGAGTAACTCACGCTGTTCCGGTCTTTCAACCGGAACCTCACGCACCTGACCGCCTTTGCCCTTGACCCATAAGTGATCGTTATCAATAGCCTTTTCAATGTGCTCCACGCGAATTCTTGCGACCTCGCTCACACGAAGTCCAAATTCTTTAGACAAGCGAATTGCGAAAACCACATCGGTTCTACCCATTGCTTTTGCAAGTGCAACTGCCTTATCGATTTCATCAGGAAGCCAAGAACGATCCATTTCTCCGACTTTGCGTTTTTCTAATCCTAACTCGGCGTTATCGGGAAGACGGTTTTTACCGCCTACCAAACGATAAACGTAACGAATGGCGGAGAGGTCGGACATAATGGTTGCCGGCGAAATGCCGTCCGCTTGTCTTTTCTTGACATAAGCACGAAGGTGTTTACCGCTGAGGTTAGCAAACTTCTGCAAATGAAATTCTTTTACAAGAAATCCAACAAGCGGAGCTATTGCGCTTAAATAGCGTGCCTTGGTTGAATAGTGTCCCTCATTTGTATGATCAAAAGCAGACAAGATTTGAGCGATCATATTGTTGCTCATAGGAATTCTTGGATATTTGTATTTACCCATAGAATATTTTCTCCTTTCTTTTATTCATCCGTACCAAACGCCGACAGATAAACCTCCTTTGCCTGCGGCCTGAGAATTTGCTTAGTACGGTATGTAGAGCAGCACAAGACTACTAAAGAAAGGATGGCGAAGAACGGAAGAGTGACCATTTTTCTTGTGCTGCTCAGAATATGAAACACTGCGCTTTGTTTGGAAAGAAAAAAGCAACAGGTATTTTCATATCCACCAATATCCAAACGGCTTGGCAGGAGAATCCAAAACCGTTTTTCATATTGGCTGAGGGAATATAGTACATACTTTTCGATTTGTCAAGTAGCTACAGCAAATTTTTTCAAAAATTTTTTAACATGGCAAAAAAATCGGCGGTGCAGGAGCTTCAATCTCCTGCTCCGCCTTTGAAAAAGTAGGGCATTTTGCGCCGTCATTCCGAAAGGATGGGCATAGCATATCGAAAAGGATAATTTGACCGACTGTTTGATGTTTTATTGGAGTCATTCCGAAGTGCCATCCTTTAAACATCAAACAGCCGGAACACGCCGTAGGCGTGAAAAATGCGCGGTCATATCGATAATACGGTCATATTTTCCGATAGGAAGAGCATTGTTAAATATTTATTATTTAAATAAGGAAATCATAAATCATATCGAAATTATCATTCCGAAAAGACGAAAAGGGCATA